>NZ_JACVUL010000006.1:0-240312 GCF_016516575.1 Kosakonia sp. S57
AGCCTGTACGAAAGTACGGGCTTTTTTCTTTTATATTCCCCGAACAGGGGGATAAGAATCCCCGACCGGGGTTCGACAACGGGTGAAACCCGTTGGACAGACCACGAGCACAGCGAGTGGGCTGCCCGCAGGGCGAGCGAAGCGAGTCAATCCCCCCGGTGCACGCGTCGGCAGCGGAGCCAGTGCCTGATGGCGGCTACGCCTTATCAGGCCTACGCGTCTCGGCCAACTTCCCTGCCCCACAAAAAATAAAACCCGGTTTCCCGGGTTTTAACGCTAACTGTATCTTGCGCACCGCTTAATCGTAGGCTTTCAACGTGCGCTGGCAGAGGGCGGAGCGTACGCAGTCGTCTTTATTAAAGCGCACCACACCAATCATCTCGTCCTCTTCAAAACGTGCCAGTGCATCGCTCAGCCCCGATTTAACACCGGAGGGCAGATCGCACTGGGTGATATCGCCGTTGACAATCACGGTCACGTTTTCCCCGAGGCGCGTCAAAAACATCTTCATTTGCGCAGCGGTGACGTTCTGGGCCTCGTCAAGAATGACCACCGCATTTTCAAACGTACGTCCGCGCATATAGGCGAACGGCGCGATCTCTACCTTGCCAATTTCCGGGCGCAGGCAGTATTGCATAAAGGACGCACCAAGACGTTTCAACAGCACGTCATAGACGGGCCGGAAATAGGGTGCGAACTTCTCCGAGATATCGCCGGGTAAGAAGCCGAGATCTTCATCAGCTTGCAGGACCGGCCGGGTCACGATAATCCGCTCCACATCCTTATGGATCAGAGCCTCTGCAGCTTTCGCCGCGCTAATCCACGTTTTCCCACAACCCGCTTCGCCAGTGGCGAAAATCAACTGCTTAGTCTCAATCGCATGTAAATAATGCGCCTGAGCCTCATTGCGGGCAGCAATCGGAGAGTTATCACGGCAATCCCGCGCCATGCCAATTGCTTCTACACCACTCATCTGCACAAGCGAGGTGACCGACTCTTCTTCACGCTGTTTATGGCTACGTGAATCACGTCTCAGCACGCGTTTCGCTTCACGACGAGCTTTGATCACTGCTTTCTGTCTTCCCATGGATAGCACCTTGAGTTGTTGGTTTACATCACACGCATCGAAATCGACGCGATTATGCGCACGAACGTCTGAGGGTTGGCTTCCTTGTAAGCCATGGCTTGCCTTTGAAAATGATGTGGCGCAACGAACAGCAAAACCGTCTGCCACATCGTCAGAAGGAGTTAAAAAACAGGAGGAGGAGAAATCAGGGGTGAAAAAGTCGTTGCCGGAGGTGTGCTCCCCGGGCCGGGTTTTGCGAGGTCGTTTTGTCTGTCCACTACAGCACTTTACCATCCGCGATCTCCAGAAGACTTCATCACCGCAGGGATAACCGAATGAACTGCTCATCTAAAGCGTAGCATCAATGCAACAATGTTTTTACCAAACATTAACAGCTACACACCCTGCGTCGTTTCACAGAGTCTCTTCGATGAATATTACAGAAATATAACAGATACTTTCTAATACATTAAAATTATGCGTGGATGGCAGAAAAAGTATGTCAAATTGCTACAGATAACAGAATATCCTGCCCGGACGGGCAGGATAGGATCTTCACGCTTCGAGAAGAGACTGGGCAAGATAGCCCTGGGTTGACTTCACGCCGGGTAACGCGAAGAAGAAACCGCCGCCAATGGGTCGGATATACTCCTCTAGCGCTTCGCCATTAAGCCTTTTTTGCACGGTCAGGAAGCCTTTCTCCAGATCGTGCTGGTAACAGACAAACAGCAGGCCCATATCGAGCTGGCCAGCGTTGGTGACGCCGAGGGAGTAGCTGTAGCCCCGGCGCATCATCAGGTTCGCCTGCGTCTCTTTCGTCCGCGGGTTCGCCAGGCGGATATGGCTGTCGAGGGCGATAACCTTGCCCTCGGGATCGCTGGCGTAATCGGGCACATCGTGCTCATGCTGCATGCCGAGCGGCGCGCCGCTCTGTTTATCGCGCCCGAAAATGGTCTGCTGCTCTTTCAGCGGCGTGCGATCCCAGAACTCAACGTGGAACTGGATAATGCGCACCGCCTGATAGCTGCCGCCTACCGCCCATGCTGGCTCGCCCTGATCGCCGGTCACCCAGACAATCTCATCCATCAGCGGCGCATTGCTGCTATCGGGGTTCGCGGTGCCATCTTTAAAGCCGAGCAGGTTAACCGGCGTCTCTTTTCCGCGGCTGCGCGCGGCATGGTCGGAGATAAACCCTTCCCGCTTCCAGCGCACGCTAAGCAGATCCGGCGTGTGCTTGATCACATCGCGCAAGGCGTGGATCACCGTGTCCTGCGTATTCGCGCAGATTTGCAGTAGCAGATCGCCATGACAAAGCGCGGCATCGAGCGAGTCGTTAGGGAAACGCATCATCTTCTGCAGCTTCTTCGGTTGATGCGCTGAGAGACCGAAGCGTTCATCAAACAGCGCAGATCCGACAGAGACCGTCATCGTCAGGTTATCCGGCGCGATAAAAGGCCCGAGAATGCCGGAATCCATCGGCGGCAGACGAGGGTTTGGTGTCTGTGGCGCCGGGCCGCCCGCCGTCAGGAAGGCAATACGATCGGTGAGCAGGCGAAACAGGCGGATAAGATCGGCTTTATCCGCCGCCAGCACATCAAACGCCACCAGCATCATCGAGGCCTGCTGCGGCGTTAAGATGCCTGCCTGGTGATCGCCGTAAAACGGCTGCTTTTCCATACGTGAATCGGGCGACAATGTTCCCGGCGCACTTTGCGGTTTTGCCGCATGGGCGACCGGACAACCGCCGGCGAGAGCAAGCGCGCCACCCAGCGCGCCCATCCCTTTTAACAACCGACGCCGCGAAGGTTCGCTGACGTCGTTTTCATCATGCTGCTTCATTATTAATCCAGTCCAAGTACGCCGCGCAGCTGCGCCAGATCTTCCGCCAGGGTAGTGATTGGCCCCTTCAGCGCATTACGATCGGCATCGGTCAGCTTGTCATAGGTCTCAAAGCCCGTTTTGGTGCGGTACTTCGCTAAAATGGTATTCACTTTCTTGAAGTTGGCATCCACTTTTGCAAGCAGCGCGCTGTTCTCTTTTTGCAGCTGCGGACGCAACAGATCGACAATCTTCTGTGCGCCTTCGATATTGGCCTGGAAATCCCACAGGTCGGTATGGCTGTAACGATCCTCTTCGCCACTGATTTTGCTCGCTGCCACCTCTTCAATCAGCCCGGCTGCGCCGCCCACTACTTTTGACGGCGGGAAAGCCAGCTCGTTAATGCGGGTTTGCAGTTCAAGCACATCGTGATTGAGCTTATCGGCATAGCTCGCCATGCCTTTGACGTTGTTGTCGCCAAACAGCGCCTTCTCAAGGCGGTGGAAACCGGTGAATTTCGGGTCGGCGGCCTTCTGCTCGTAATCATCTTCACGGGCGTCAATGCTGCCATCAAGATCGGAGAAGAGCTCAGCAATTGGCTCAATGCGCTCGTAGTGCTGGCGCGTCGGCGCGTAGAGCGCTTTCGCTTTTTCGATATCGCCCGCTTTCACCGCATCAGTAAAGGCTTTAGTGCCGGAGACCAGCTGCGCGGTTTCGCCAACGACATAGGCTTTATAGGCGGTGATCGCTTCGCCAAGGCTCAGCAGTGCATCGCCTTTCGCCGCGTCAGCCGTCGCTTCACCTTTGACCACTAATTTCCCTTTCGGGTTGGTTAACAGGCCGCAGGTCATCTCATATTCGCCCGGCTGGAGGTTGGCGGTAAGCTTCTGACTGAAGCCCGGCGCGATGTTTTCGCGCTCTTCAACTACCATCACGCCTTTAAGGATCTCCCACTCCAGCGCTTTCTGGCTGTGGTTGAGGATTACAAACTGCGTTTTGCCGGCGTTGACCGTCAGGTTCATCGGTTCGCACTGCTTATCCGTCACCGTCACTTTAACCTGCGGCACATCCGCTGCCTGTGCCCCGAACGCGCACGCCATCAGCGCGGCGACCCCGAGTTGTACTGCGCTACGTCGAAAAAGAATTGCCATGACCCTTCCCTTTAATAAGTGTGTTGTAACTAAGAATCGTTATAGAGGCTTACGGCGCAGCGCGGGAGGGCTGCGCACCGGCACGCGGCGGCATAACAAACAGCACCAGCGCCGGGATCAAATAGAGGAAATAGACTGCCACTTCGCTGACGCTTGGCGTCTCCTGGTAACCAAAAATGCCCTCCAGCAGCGTGCCGGTCAGCGAATGGGTGGTCAGCACGTTACTTAAATCAAAGGCCACATCCTGGAAGTGGTTCCACAAGCCCGCTTCGTGGAAAGCGCGGATCGCGCCCGCGGCAAGCCCGGCGGCAACGAAAAGAATAAACAGGCTGGTCCATTTGAAAAACGCGCCGAGATTGAGGCGCACGCCGCCCCAGTAGAGCAGAAAACCGAGCACTACGGCGGTGGCAAGGCCAAGCACGGCACCGAGCGGCGGCCAGATGCCGACATCTTGTTGAAACGCCGCCAGCAGGAAGAAGACTGACTCCAGCCCTTCACGGGCGACGGCGAAGAAGACCATCAGGATCAGTGCCCAGCCGTGGTTATTGCTGCGCGCCAGCGCGGTATCGACGGCCTGCTCCAGCTGCACTTTGACGTTGCGCGACACGCGGCGCATCCAGAACACCATCCATGTGAGGATCACTACCGCAATCGCCGCGACGATTCCCTCAAATAGCTCCTGCTCTCTTTGCGGGAACTCGCCGGTGGTTTCATTAATGGCGATGCCAAGCCCCAGACAGAGCGCGGCGGCGAGAAACACGCCGACCCACATTACGCTGATCCAGCGTCCGCGTTGGGTGCGTTTTAGATAACTGGCAATCAGGCTTACAATCAGCGCCGCTTCCAGGCCTTCACGCAACATAATAAGGAATGGGACAAACATAGAACCGCCTTTGTGTTATGCACCGTCAATGGTTGCAAAGAAAGGTAAATTGCATTGATAGTGATTATCATTACGCTAAGAAGAAACTCAAGCGAAAAATATGTTGAGAATGATAACCGGATGTAACCAGCTAGCAGGCTAACGACTCTCCCCATAACCTTATGCAGAAGCCGTTGAAAAGCAGAAAAAAGTTAGCTAACGAAGCATTATCTTTCTGTTTACCGTCCCTCACGCCTGTGGCTAAATAAACGCCCGTTTCGTTTACCTGGCTACACCCAACTATGCTCAATTTTTTACATTTTCTGCTGGCGCTGGTGGTGATCCTCGCGCTGGCCTGGCTGGTGAGTTTTGACCGCAAGCGCATTCCGTTTCGTTTCATCCTGCAACTGATTGTGATCGAACTGGCGCTGGCCTGGTTCTTTTTACATGCCCAGAGCGGGTTAACGCTGATTAAATATGTCTCCGGCTTCTTTGAGGTGCTGCTGAAATTCGCCGCCGAAGGAACCGGATTTGTCTTTGGCGGCATGAGCGAAAAAGGGCTGGCGTTTATCTTCCTCGGCGTCCTCTGCCCTATCGTCTTTATCTCGGCGCTGATTGGCATTTTGCAGCACTGGCGTATTCTGCCGATCTTTATTCGCCTGATTGGGACACTGCTCTCGAAACTTAACGGCATGGGTAAGCTGGAGTCCTTCAACGCCGTCAGTTCGCTGATCCTCGGCCAGTCGGAGAACTTTATTGCTTATAAAGGCATTCTGGCGGATCTCTCTTCACGCCGGATGTTCACCATGGCGGCGACGGCAATGTCGACAGTATCGCTGTCGATTGTCGGTGCCTATATGACGATGCTCGATGCGAAATATGTGGTCGCGGCGCTGCTGCTCAATATGTTCAGCACCTTTATCATCCTGTCGGTGATCAACCCGTCGCGCGGGCAGGAGGAAGCGGAGATCAAGCTGGAGAAGCTGCATGAATCGCAAAGCTTCTTCGAAATGCTCGGTGAATACATCCTTGCCGGTTTTAAAGTGGCGATGATTATTCTGGCGATGCTGATTGGCTTTATTGCGCTGATCAGCGCCGTTAACGCCCTCTTCTCAACGCTGTTTGGCATCAGCTTCCAGCAGTTGCTTGGCTACGTCTTCTATCCGCTGGCGTGGCTGATCGGCATCCCGCTAAGTGATGCGCTCCCGGCTGGCAGCATTATGGCAACCAAGCTGGTGGCGAATGAGTTTGTGGCGATGATTGAACTGCAAAAGGTCGCGGCGCAGATGAGCCCGCGCGGGCTGGGCATTCTTTCGGTCTTCCTGGTCTCTTTCGCCAACTTTGCCTCCATCGGCATCGTCGCGGGTGCCATCAAGGGGCTGAATGAGCAGCAGGGTAATGCGGTTTCGCGTTTCGGCCTGCGTCTGGTGTATGGCGCGACGCTGGTGAGCCTGCTCTCCGCGGCGTTTGCCGGCGTGGTGCTCTAAGGTGTGATGTCCCTCTCCCGTTGCGGGAGAGGGAGTGTGTCAGAACTGTACGCAGACCGGTTGATCGACGCGCATCACCGACTCCTGGGCGAAACGTGATTTATAGACTCCGCGCAGCTCATCAATCTTTTTATCGCTTTGCGCATCCACAGCGTGGATCAGCATCAGCGCTTTACTCGGCTCCCGCGCCACTTTGCCATTGTTGCCAAGCCACTGGCCGCGCGCATCAAACACCGTTAACCCCTCACGAAAACGCGGCGTCACGTCGCCATCGACAAACTGCTGCCACTCCTCGGCGGTAATCGCTTTACCTGCCGGGCGATTAAGGCCGAAATAGAGCGTCGTTTGCTGCATGCGATCCGCCGGTGCGCACTGTTGCGCCATTGGTTGCGGCTTTTGCGCCGGTGCATTACAGCCCGCCAGCAGACCTGCCACCATCAATGCCATAGCCACTTTTATTGTTTTCATTCCCCTGCCCTCACGGTTAGTTGTTGGAAGATATCAACGTAATCCTCATGATTTAGCAACAAAAAAACCCGCCGCAGCGGGTTTTATTCATAGCAATATTTACTTCGCCTGCGCGCGAACCGGCGGCGCAGAGTGGTAGTGGGCATCCGCCTCGGCGAAGCGCTGCTGCATGGCGGCAGACGGCGCTTTACCGATCAGGCTGAAGACCACAATGCCGAGGCTGCCGAAGATGAAACCCGGGATGATTTCATACAGGCCCAGCCAGCCGAAGTGTTTCCAGACGATAACGGTGACCGCGCCGATAATCATCCCCGCCAGCGCGCCGTTACGCGTCATGCGTGACCACATCACCGAGAGCAGCACCACCGGGCCAAACGCCGCACCGAAACCGGCCCACGCATAGCTTACCAGGCCAAGCACGCGGTTTTCCGGGTTTGCCGCCAGCGCAATCGCCACCAGCGCGACCACCAGCACCATCGCACGGCCAACCCACACCAGCTCTTTCTGGCTAGCGTCTTTACGCAGGAACGCTTTGTAGAAATCTTCCGTAATCGCGCTGGAGCAGACCAGCAGCTGGCAGCTCAGGGTCGACATCACCGCCGCGAGGATCGCCGAGAGCAGGATCCCGGCAATCCATGGGTTAAACAGCAGCTGCGCCAGCTCAATAAAGACGCGCTCGGCATTCTGGTTTACCGCGCCTGCCAGCGACGGGTTGGTATCAAAGTAGGCAATACCGAAGAAACCGACCGCCACCGCGCCCGCGAGGCAGAGGATCATCCAGGTCATGCTGATGCGACGTGCATGCACAATAGTGTGGTGGGAATCGGCCGCCATAAAGCGCGCCAGAATGTGCGGCTGACCGAAGTAGCCCAGCCCCCAGCCCATCAGCGAGACGATGGCGACAAAGTTGAGGCCTTTGAGCATATCGACGTTTTCAATGCTCTTCTGCTTGATCACTTCCAGCGAATCGCCAAAACCGCCGACGGAGATAATCACAATCACCGGGGTGAGGATCAGGGCGAAGATCATCAGGCTGGCCTGCACGGTGTCGGTCCAGCTAATCGCAAGGAAACCGCCGATAAAGGTATAAATAATCGTTGCCGCCGCACCGGCCCACAGCGCCGTTTCGTAGCTCATGCCGAAGGTGCTTTCGAACAGACGCGCACCCGCCACAATGCCGGAAGCACAGTAGATGGTGAAGAAGACCAGAATCACCACCGCCGAGATAATGCGCAGCAGACGGCTGTTATCTTCAAACCGCCCGGTGAAGTAATCCGGCAGCGTCAGGGCGTTATTGTTCGCTTCGGTGTGAACGCGCAGGCGCCCCGCCACCAGCTTCCAGTTGACCCAGGCACCAACTGTGAGGCCAATCGCAATCCAGCTTTCAGAGATGCCGGAGATAAAGATCGCTCCCGGCAGCCCCATCAGCAGCCAGCCGCTCATATCAGAGGCACCGGCCGATAACGCCGTCACTAATGGGCCGAGACTTCGACCGCCGAGAATATAGTCATCAAAGTTTTTTGTTGATCGCCAGGCAATAAAACCGATCAGGATCATGCCAAAGATATAAATAAGAAAGGTCACCATCATCGGTGTGCTTATTGCCATCAAAATAGTCTCCAGGATCTTCGTCGACAAAGTCACTTTGCCGCTTTTATCCATCGCCGGAACGTAGCGACGGTGCGTATGTATTATTAGAAGCGCCCGTATCCTGCCGGAACCCTCCGTTATTCACAATTGATTTAACACACCATTTACATCGAAGATATCCCATCGCGAATAGGATTTTGTTATAGGTTGCACTCCATCACATTTTTAAAGGTTGCACCTTTGAAAAGTGTTAGCAACCGCATAAATCCTGGCTTCGCAGCAGATTACATCGTTCCTGTTACCTGCTTAGTTAATTAACAATTCATTCATTTCTAACCTTGCCAGCCAGCTCACAATTAACAAGGTTGCACAAAGTTGCAACATGGTGGATATTTCAGCCTAATGTGCAAAAAACCAAATAAACAGGAGCAACGCATGGGCACCACCACCATGGGGGTTAAGCTTGACGACGCCACGCGCGAAAGGATTAAAGCTGCCGCAGCGACTATTGACCGCACGCCGCACTGGTTAATTAAACAAGCGATTTTTAATTTCCTCGAAAAGCTGGAGAGCAGCGAAGGATTACCTGAGCTTGCTGGCGCCCAGGCGCATAGCGTGCAGGAAGAGGAGACCAGCGCGGTAATTGACGAAAGCCCGCAGCCGTTCCTCGACTTTGCCGAGCAGATCCTGCCGCAGTCGGTCTCCCGCGCCGCGATCACCAGCGCCTGGCGCTGGGCAGAAACCGATGCCGTGCCGATGCTGCTTGAGCAGGCGCGCCTGCCGCAGCCGGTGGCCGAGAGTGCCCATAAGCTGGCCTACCAGCTGGCAGAAAAATTGCGTAATCAAAAAACCGCGACCGGCCGCGCGGGCATGGTGCAGAGCCTGTTGCAGGAGTTCTCCCTCTCCTCGCAGGAGGGCGTAGCGCTGATGTGCCTCGCCGAAGCGCTGCTGCGTATTCCTGATAAAGCGACGCGCGATGCGCTGATCCGCGACAAAATCAGTAACGGTAACTGGCAGTCCCATATTGGCCGCAGCGCCTCACTGTTTGTGAACGCCGCTACCTGGGGGCTGCTGTTTACCGGCCGCCTGGTCTCTACTCATAACGAAGCCAATCTCTCCAGTTCGCTGAACCGCATTATCGGCAAGAGCGGCGAGCCGCTGATCCGTAAAGGGGTCGATATGGCGATGCGGCTGATGGGCGAGCAGTTTGTTACCGGCGAGACCATCGCTGAAGCGCTGGCCAACGCCCGTAAGCTTGAAGAGAAAGGGTTCCGTTACTCCTACGATATGCTCGGCGAAGCGGCGCTGACCGCCGCCGATGCGCAGGCCTATATGGTCTCTTACCAGCAGGCGATCCACGCCATTGGTAAAGCCTCGAACGGTCGCGGCATCTATGAAGGGCCGGGCATCTCCATCAAGCTCTCCGCTCTGCATCCGCGCTACAGCCGCGCGCAGTACGACCGCGTGATGGACGAACTCTATCCACGTCTGAAATCCTTGACCCTGCTGGCGCGTCAGTACGATATCGGTATCAATATCGATGCTGAAGAGGCTGACCGGCTGGAGATCTCCCTCGATCTGCTGGAAAAACTCTGCTTCGAGCCAGAGCTGGCGGGCTGGAATGGCATCGGCTTTGTAATTCAGGCTTATCAGAAGCGCTGCCCGTTTGTGATTGATTACCTGATTGAACTGGCAACCCGCAGCCGTCGCCGCCTGATGATCCGCCTGGTGAAAGGTGCCTACTGGGACAGCGAAATTAAGCGTGCGCAGATGGAAGGCCTTGAGGGCTACCCGGTCTACACCCGTAAGGTCTATACCGATGTCTCTTATCTTGCCTGCGCGAAAAAACTGCTGGCGGTGCCGAACCTGATCTATCCGCAGTTTGCGACCCACAACGCCCACACGCTGGCGGCGATCTACCAGCTGGCCGGGCAGAACTACTATCCGGGCCAGTATGAGTTCCAGTGCCTGCACGGTATGGGCGAACCGCTCTATGAGCAGGTGGTCGGTAAAGTCGCCGATGGTAAGCTTAACCGCCCGTGCCGTATTTACGCCCCGGTCGGTACCCATGAAACCCTGCTGGCCTACCTGGTGCGCCGTCTGCTGGAAAACGGTGCTAACACCTCGTTTGTTAACCGCATTGCGGATAACACCCTGCCGCTCGATGCGCTGGTCGCCGACCCGGTTACGGAAGTGGAAAAACTCGCCGCCCAGGAGGGCCAGGTTGGCCTGCCGCATCCGAAAATCGCCCTGCCACGCGCGCTCTATGGCGAAGGCCGCATCAACTCGGCTGGTCTCGATCTGGCGAACGAACACCGCCTGGCCTCTCTATCTTCAGCCCTGCTCAACAGCGCGGCGCAGAAGTGGTATGCCCACCCGATGCTCGAAGAGGCGGTAATGGAGGGCGAAGCGATTGCGGTGATCAACCCGGCAGAGCCGAAAGATGTTGTCGGTTACGTGGTGGAAGCAAGCGAAGCGCAGGTGAACCAGGCGCTGGAGCACGCGGTGAACCATGCGCCGATCTGGTTTGCTACGCCTCCGCAGGAGCGCGGTGCCATCCTGCAGCGCGCCGCGGTGCTGATGGAAGACAACCTGCAAACGCTGATTGGTATTCTGGTGCGCGAAGCGGGCAAAACCTTCAGCAACGCGATTGCGGAAGTGCGTGAAGCGGTCGATTTCCTGCACTACTACGCAGGCCAGGTCAGCAGCGATTTCGATAATGAGACCCATCGCCCGCTTGGGCCGGTGGTCTGTATCAGCCCGTGGAACTTCCCGCTGGCGATCTTTACCGGGCAGATTGCCGCCGCGCTGGCGGCCGGTAACAGCGTGCTGGCAAAACCGGCGGAGCAAACCCCGCTGATTGCCGCTCAGGGTGTGAGGATCCTGCTTGAAGCGGGCGTACCGGCAGGCGTGCTGCAACTGCTGCCAGGCCGCGGTGAGACGGTGGGCGCACAGCTGACCGGCGATGCCCGCGTGCGTGGGGTGATGTTTACCGGCTCGACCGATGTCGCCACGCTCCTGCAACGCAACATCGCCACCCGGCTGGATGCCCAGGGTCGCCCGACGCCGCTTATCGCCGAAACGGGCGGTATGAACGCGATGATTGTCGACTCCTCGGCGCTGACGGAACAGGTGGTGATTGATGTGGTCGCCTCGGCATTTGATAGCGCTGGCCAGCGCTGCTCGGCGCTGCGCGTGCTCTGTCTGCAGGAGGATATTGCTGACCATACGCTGACCATGCTGCGTGGCGCGATGGCAGAGTGCCGGATGGGTAATCCGGGACGCCTCTCCACCGATATTGGGCCGGTAATTGATGCTGAAGCCAAAGCCAATATTGAAAAACATATTCAGGCGATGCAGGCGAAAGGCCGCACCGTCTACCAGGCAGTGCGTGAAAATAGCGAAGATGCCCGCGAGTGGCGCACCGGCACGTTTGTGCCGCCAACGCTGATCGAACTGGAAAGCTTTGACGAGCTGAAAAAAGAGATCTTCGGCCCAGTGCTACACGTGGTGCGTTATTCACGTAACCAGCTCGATCAGCTGCTGGAGCAGATTAATGCATCCGGCTACGGTCTGACGCTGGGTGTTCACACGCGTATTGATGAAACCATCGCGCAGGTCACCGGCAATGCTCACGTGGGTAACCTCTACGTGAACCGTAACATGGTCGGCGCAGTGGTTGGCGTGCAGCCATTTGGCGGCGAAGGGTTGTCGGGCACCGGGCCAAAAGCCGGTGGGCCGCTCTATCTCTATCGCCTGCTGAGCAGCCGCCCGGAGAATGCGGTGCTGAAGACGCTTACCCGTCACGACGCCGAGCGCCCGCTGGATGCGCAGGTGAAAACCGTGCTGACCCAGCCGCTGGCAGCACTGACCGCGTGGGCCGCTACGCAGCGCCCGGAATTACACAAGGTGTGCGAGCAGTTCAGCGAACTGGCGCAGGCGGGTACGCAGCGCCTGCTGCCAGGCCCAACCGGGGAGCGCAACAGCTGGACGCTGGCACCGCGCGATCGCGTATTGTGCGTGGCCGATAACGAGCAGGATGCGCTGGTGCAGCTTGCCGCCGTGCTGGCCTCGGGAAGCCAGGCGCTGTGGCAGGATGACACGCTGCATCGCGATCTGGCTAAGCAACTGCCGGAAACCGTCAGCCAGCGGATCACATTCGCCAAAGCGGAAAGCCTGATGGCGCAGCCGTTTGACGCGGTGATCTTCCACGGCGACTCCGATCAGCTGGTGCATCTGTGCGAAAGCGTTGCGGCACGCGATGGCGCGATTGTCTCCGTTCAGGGCTTTGCGCGGGGTGAAACCAATATCCTGCTCGAACGCCTGTGGCTGGAGCGCTCGCTCAGCGTCAACACCGCAGCGGCCGGTGGCAACGCTAGCCTGATGACGATTGGTTAAGTTGATGAATGCCCGATGGCGCTGCGCTTATCGGGCCTACGGTGTGGATTTGAACCGCATTTGTAGGCCGGATAAGGCGTTAGCCACCATCCGGCAGAGCGTCAGAAATGGCAGAATCGTTGTAATAAAAAAGCGCCTTACGGCGCTTTTTTTCGTAGCGTTAAACCGACATCTCCGCCGGGGTGCACGGCGAGCAATGTCTCTTTCGAGTACCCGCTTTCGCTCATCAGGCAGGCGCAGGCGGCATCAAAAATCGCCAGCACCAGCACAATGGAGGTGGTGGCCAACATATTGAGCGGATCGATCTCGCGCTGCACGCCGGTGGAGATCACCAGCCTTGATGCCAGCGCTATCGCCGAGGAGGGGTTTTCCGTCACGCAGAGGATCGGCGTATCTTTCATCGCCAGGCCCGGCAGCAACCGCGTTAACTCCTCCGAGTTGCCGCCGCGCGAGAGCATAATCACCAGATCGTCTGGCCCGACAAAACCGAGATCGCCGTGCGCGGCATCGGTGGCGTTCAGATAGATAGCCGGGCGCTCGACACAGGCCAGCATATGGGCGATTTTACGCGCCGCAATACCGGAGGTGCCCACACCGGTAACCACAACCTTTCCCTTGCAGCCGCGCAGTTCAGCCATCAACGCCGTCCAGGTCGCGGGATCAAGATGGCGGCTCAGCGCCGCCATCTCTTCGCTGTAGATGCGCCAGGCGTCGCACGCCTGCAGCCAGCTTTCGCTCATGCCTCCTCCTGCATCAATGCGCGGTACTTCATATGATCCGCGTACATCTCATGGAAGACGGTGTATTTACGATCGTAGTAAAGCTTGATGCGGTTAGTCTGCGGCGTCACGGTTTTACCAATGCGGCTCATCGCCGACATCGCTTCCGGGAAGCTGTCAAACACACCGGCCGCAATGGTGCCCATCATCGCCCCGCCGAGCAGCATCGCTTCGCTCTCCTCCGGCAGCAGCATCGCGCAGCCGGTGGCATTGGCGTGCTCCTGTACAAAGATCGGATTTTTGGTGCCGCCGCCGCTCGCCATTACCGTATCAATGCTGTAACCGCTTTGATTCATGGTTTCGATAATATGCCGCGTACCGAGGGCGATAGCCTGAATAGTCGCCAGGTAGTGCAGCGCCATATCTTCCGGCGTGCGCGACAGTTTCAGCCCGCTAATCACGCCGGTCAGCGTCGGGTTAGCGCGCGGCGAGCGGTTGCCGTGGAAGTACGGCAGGATATGAATATCGCGGGTCAGAAAGGCGATATTCTCCGGCTCGCCCGCCATTTTACGCAGCAGCGCATTGAGCACTTCATAAATGGTCTGCCCCTGGGTTTTAGCCTGCGCGAGCAGCGTATCGTAACAGGGGTGAGACTGAATAACGTGGTCGATCAGCGCCCCGGTTGCCGACTGCCCGCCCTCGTTCAGCCAGTAGCCCGGCAACACCGCCGAGTAGTAAGGCCCCCAGACGCCGCCGATAAAGCGCGCCTGCGGTGAAATCGCCATATGCCCGGTGGAGGTGCCGCCAATCAACGCAACGCGGCGGTCAAAATCCGCCATCTCACCCGACGGACCGCTGGCACCAAGCGTGCCCAGCGTACCGGCGTGAGCGTCGATAATCGATACGCTAACCGCCGTGCCCGGCATCAGCCCCATCTCGGTAGCAGCGCGCTGCGACAGTCCGCGCCCAAGCGGTTCACCCATCGTTTTCACGTAGCGGCCAATTTTCTCCGCATCATGTTCGAGCAGATCTTCAAGGCCAATCTGGCGGAAGTAGCTGGTATCCCACTTATCTTCATGGCCCATATAGGTCCATTTACACACCGTCGAGCAGAGCGAACGGGTGTCATCGCCAGTGGCGCGCCAGGTCAGAAAATCGGGGAGATCGAAGAAGAAGCCCGCGTTCGCCCAAGTGTTCGGCATGTGCTGTTTCAGCCACAGCAATTTTGGCGTCTGCATCTCCGGGGAGATAATGCCGCCGACATAATCCAGCACCCGATGATGGGTGGCGTTGATGCGATCCGCCTGCGCAATGGCGCGGTGATCCATCCACACGATAATGTTCTGTTCGCTGCGCCCGGAGGGGCTGATGGTCAGCGGGTTGCCCTGTTTATCCAGCACTACCAGCGAACAGGTGGCGTCGAAGCCCAGCCCTTTGACCTGAATCGGGTTGATATCGGCCTGATTGATGGCATCGCGCACGGCGTTACAGACCGCCTGCCAGATGTTGTCGGAGGATTGCTCGACGAAATCGGCCTGCGGGCGATAGATCTCAATGCTCCTGCTGGCCTGGCTGACCATCCGGCCCGTCAGGTCAAAGATGCCCGCGCGGGCGCTGCCGGTCCCTACATCCACACCAATAAAGTAGCTCGCCATTTTTTTTCTCCCGAAATCAGGCTTTACGATTCTGTAATGCGATAAAGAGGATCAGCACTGCGCCCCAGAGCGCCATCGTCAGATAACTGCTGATACCTAATAAATTAAAGCCACTTTCCAGCATCTGCAGCACCACCAGCGCCAGCACCAGCCCGAGCACGCGACCAAAGCCGCCGTCCGGGTTAATGCCGCCGAGCACCGAGGCCAGAATGGTTACCAGAAGATAGGATTCGCCATACCCCGCTTTCGCGGAGTTAAATTTCGCCATCATCAGAATAGCGGCAACCCAGCCGAGCAGCGCGGAGATAACATACACCGCAATCTGCACACGCACGGTGTTGACACCGCTGTAGCGCGTTGCCTGCTCGTTGGAGCCCACCAGGTAGAGGCTGCGCCCGAGCGTGGTGTGCTCCAGCAGCACCCAAAGCAATAAGGCCACCACTAAAAAGAGCAGCAGTGCCACCGGAATACCAACAATCGTGGCATTCCCGAGGTACTGGATCGCCGCCGGGAAGCCGGAGATCACCGTGCCGTTAGAGAGCAAGATATTGAGCCCGGAGATAAGCGTCATGGTGCCGAGGGTAGCGAGGATCGGCGAGACGCCTACCCAGGCGACCAGGGTGCCGTTCAGCACGCCAATCGCTACCGCCGTCAGCAGCCCGGCAAACAGGGCTAATGCCAGAAAGAGCGGATTATCCGGGTGCATCACAATCACCGCCGCCATCACCAGTGAACAGGCGTTGGCTCCGGCAATGATCGACAGGTTGATACCGCCGGTGAGCATGGTTATCCCCATGCCGAGCGCCAGCATGCCGAGGATCGGCAACTGCGCTCCGATGGACTGGAAGTTAGCGACGCTGAAAAAGCGCCCGCCGAGCAGGAAAGAGAAGATCAGCGCGACGACGACAATAATCACGCACTGCAAGCGGATGATGGCATCACCGGGCAGAATTCGGACGATGGATTTCATCTTATAGCTCCCTTGCGAGTTTGCGTTTTTCATGCCACGCGGTGGCGCTGATACTGACCAGAATGATCGCGCCGCTAAAGACCGTGTGCCAGTAAGAGGAGACGCCAAGCAGCGTTAAGCCGTTCTGCAGGAAGGCGAGCAGAATCACCCCCAGCAGCGTACCAATTGAGGTGCCGCGCCCGCCGGACATGCTGGTTCCGCCCAGCACTACTGCCGCCAGCACCGTCAACTCATAACCAAACAGCGAGTTGGGTGCCACCGACTGGGTGATCTGCGCCTGCACCACCGCCGCAACGCCCGCCAGAATGCCCATATAGCCGTAGACATAGAAGTGCAGCTTCAACAGGTTCAGCCCAAGACGCGACGCCGCATCGCGGTTGCCGCCCATGGCGTAGATCTGCCGTCCCAGACGGGTGTAGTTCATCAGCACGGCGGTAAAAATAATCGTCGCGCCAAGGCAGATAAGCGGCAGGGTCAGGCCGTAGTCATAGCCATCCGCGCCGGTAAAGGTGAACCAGCTAATGCCGTTCATAAACCAGTCCGGGAAGCCATACAGCCAGGTGCCTTTGGTGGCGTAGACCAGCAGGCCGTAAAAGAGGTTCAGGGTGGCAATGGTGATAATGATGGCCGGTACGCGCAGCCAGTAGACGAGGAAGCCGTTGATCAAGCCGAGCAGCAAACCGACCGCCATCGCTAACGCCAGTGCGAGCACAAAGTTGCCGCCGTGGGCAATCACCCAACTGGCCATCGCATATTGCGCAATCGCCGTCATCGCCGGGAAGGAGATGTCGATACCGCCAGAGATCAGCACCACAAACAGCCCGCAGGCCAGAATGCCAAGGATCGCATAACTGGTCGCGACATCCGTTAAATTGCCGAGGGTGAAAAACTCATCGGTACGGATCGTCAGACCGACCGCCAGCGCAACCACCAGTACGCCAAGCCAGAACTCATGTTGCCCAATCAAGCGGGCGAGCGAGTTACGCATTGACCACCTCCGCGATCTCCTCTTCGCTACAGCGGTGCGGATTGAACTCCGCGACCAGTTCACCCCGGCGCATCACCAGCACGCGGTGGCTGTTGTAATAGGCTTCCGGGATTTCGTCACAAATCATCAATACTGCCATTCCCTGCTCTGCCAGCTGGCGGGCGATCTGATAGATGCCCTCTTTGTTGGCAATATCAACACCAACCGTTGGCGAGTCGAGGATCAGGATCCGCGGCTGCGTGGCGACCCATTTCGCGATAGCAATACGCTGGGCATTGCCGCCGGAGAGGGTTTTCACCGGCAGCTGCGGGTCGGAGACTTTGATATTCAGGTTACCGATAAGATCCTTTACCAGCTGCCCGGCTTTGGCGTGATCGAGCAAGCCGCTGCGGGTGTGGAGCTTGTCGAAGACGGTGACAATGGTGTTGTCATAGATCGACTGCTCCATAATCAGCCCCTGGGTTAAGCGATCTTCCGAGACATAGCCGATGCCGTGGCGAATGGCGTCGTGGTTATTGCGCATTTTTACCGGCTTATCATTGATGCGGATCTCACCATCTTCAGGCCGGGTCATGCCAAACAGGCTCATGCAGAGCTCGGTGCGCCCGGAGCCCAGCAGCCCGACAATCGAGACGATCTCGCCGCTGCGCAATGACAGATTGATATCGCGGTATTTTCCTTTACGGCTTAAGTGACGCAGCTCCAGCATCGGTGGCTGGTCGACCGGAGGTTTTTCCGGCAGCGGGCTGTAGTGGAAACGCTGCCCGGTCATCAGATAGGCCAGTTCGTGGCTATCGAGCTCGCTGGCGGGCCAGGTGCCGACCAGCTTGCCGTCGCGCATCACGCTGATGCGATCCGCCACTTCCATCACCTCATCGAGGCGGTGGCTGACAAACACGACGCAGATACCGGCGGCTTTCAGTTCATTGACCACGCGCAGCAGCCCATTCACTTCCTGACGGGTTAAAGATGCGGTCGGCTCATCCATGATCACCAGCCGGGCTTCGGCGGCAATCGCGCGGCAGATCGCCACCAACTGGCGGTCGGCGATGGAGAGTTTTTCGACCTTTTTATCCGGATCGAGGCGCACGCCGATGCGCGCCATCGCGGCCAGTGCCTGCTTGCGCATCGCGCCGCGGCGCACCCAGATGTCGCCACCGGGCAGATAGCGATGCAGGGCGATATTTTCCGCCACGCTGAAATTGGGGAATAACGAGAGATCCTGGTAGATCACCTGAATGCCGTAATGGGCGGAGAGTTGCGGCGACAGCTGATGAAAGAGCTTGCCATCCAGCTCAATGCTGCCGCCTTTTTCCGGGTGATAGACGCCGGAAATCACTTTGATAATGGTGCTTTTCCCGCAGCCGTTTTGCCCTGCCAGGCAGTGAACTTCGCCTTTTTTGAGGGTTAAATTCACCTTATCCAGCGCCAGCACGCCCGGGAATTGCTTGCTGATATTCTCAAGAGTGATAAATGCGGTGGGGTCGGTCATCGACAATACCTCTGCCAGCGCCCGTGAAGGACGCGAGGATGAAATCTGCGGCGGAAGAGCCGGCCTGAAAGGCCGGCGTTCCGGTTCCCTGGTGTGGCCTGTGAGGCTCAGAAACCGAGTGTTTTAGCGTTTTCTTTTGTCACTTCGAGGATCTTATTAAAGCGGATCACTTTCTTATTCATATCAACATCGGCTTTGCCCAGCCCCTCGATGGAGAGATCGGACGTCACTTCTTTTCCTTGCAGCAGCTGGTCGGCGACGGTCACCAGTGCGTAACCGGCATCACGCGGGTCCCACAGCAGTGCTTTTTTGATGTCGCCGCGCATCAGATAAGGTGCAGCCTGCGCTGGCATCGCGATGCCAACAACCGCCAGTTTATCCTTCGCGCGTTTCTTCTGAACGGCCTGCCCTGCGCCAATCGGCCCAAGCGATCCGAAACCAATTACCCCTTTCAGATCCGGGTAGGTTTTCATCAGGTCAAGGGTGGTGGCATAGGATTTATCAATGCTCTCTGCCACCGGCAAACGCGAGGTGACTTCAAACATATCCGGGTACTTCTCTTTCTGGTATTTGATGGCGTAATCAGCCCAGGCGTTGTGCAGCGGCACGGTCAGCGAGCCGACGTAAATGGCGTAACCGCCCTTACCGCCCATATCTTTTGCCAGCTCATCGACGTTAGCCTGCGCATATTTTTCGCTGTCGATGGTTTCAATATCCCACTGCCCGATCTGCTGGTCCGGGGATTCATGAGTCAGTACTACAATGCCTTTGTCGCGCGCTTTTTTCAGCACCGGCTCCAGCACCTTCGCGTCGTTTGGCACCACGATAATGGCGTTAACGTTTTTCGCGATCAGATCTTCGATCACTTTCACCTGCTGCGCCGGATCGGGTGTGGAAGGCCCGGTCTGGTAAGCATTAACATCCAGTTTTTTTGCCGCTTCGTTGACGCCGGTCTCCATGCGGTTAAACCACGGGATCCCGGTTACTTTGGCTACAACGGCAATCTCATACTTCTGAGCGGCAAAAGCCTGCCCCGAGAGCATGCTGGCAGAAATCATCGCTGCGCTAATCAGGGCGAGTTTGAATTTCATGGTTGTACCTTTCTTAAGGGAAAGTCGCGGAGAGAGATTAACAATGAAGGGAAGAGGTAAAACAGCGAAAATGCGATAAATGTGATGCATGCCCAAAAATGTTAATTTAAAGAAAATAATTAGTTAAATTAAAGTTAAAAGAAGAAATATCTACTCACGATTACGCGTGTTAGTTGTTAAATAACGATATAATTTTAACTTAAAATTAACACGTAGTTAACTAAAGCCTCTTTAAGAGGTTTTTTTGCGCCTGCTTCTGCCCCGTTTCGCCAGCAGAAAAATATCAGTTTTGTGAGCTGAAACGAATAGAGCAATCCGTTCATCAGGATGGGTAATGGCGAAGTGACATTTTTTAAGGGCTATGTTAATAAATTCGCTGAATGAATGTGATCAGGGAGGGAATAGAATGAAACGATCTTTGTTGATGCTGACCGCGTTGCTGCTCAGCCAGCCGCTCTACGCTGATGAGTGCGATGACGCCTCCACTCAGACGGCGCTCAATATGTGTACCGCTGCGCAATATGAAGCCGCAGATAAGAAGCTCAACCAGACTTATCAGGAGGCGCTAAAGCGTTCTTCGCCCCAGCAGGCTGAGATGTTGAAAAAAGCGGAGAAAAGCTGGATAGCCGTACGTGACAATGACTGCGCGTTTGTGGGCTCCGGCACCGAAGGCAGCAGCGGCCAACCGATGGTATTGAACCAGTGCCTGGCGGATAAAACCAGTGAACGCGAAGCGTGGCTCGCCTCGCTGTTGCAGTGTGAAGAGGGCGATATGAGCTGCCCGCTCCCGCCCGCCAATTAACGGACGCGGATGCCTTCAATAATCATGCGCTGAACATTGTCGACGGTGCGCTGAAAGAAGGCGTCATCCTGCAGGGTCGCGCCAGTGACCGCTTCCACCTGGGTAGCGAAATCAGCGTAGTGCTGCGTGGCGGCCCAGATCATAAAGATCAGATGGTGCGGATCGACGGCGGCGAGCTTACCGCTGGCGATCCAGCCGGCAATAATCGCTGACTTCTCCTCCACCAGCGTTTTCAAACCGCCGGTCAGCTCCGCTTTCAGCAGCGGCGCGCCCTGCAACATTTCATGGCAGAAAAGACGGGATGCCTGCGGATGATCGCGCGAGACCTCCAGCTTCAGGCGAATGTACTCTTTGATCGCCGCAAGCGGCTGTAAGTCGGAACGAAACGCACGGAGCGGGGCCAGCCAGACATCGAGCAGTTGACGCAGCACGGCGATATATAGCGCCTCTTTTGACGGGAAATAGTAGAGGAGATTGGTTTTCGAGACCCCAGCCTGCTCGGCTACCTGCTCCACGCGCGCACCGTGAATGCCGAGACGGGAGAAAACCTCCAGCGCGGCGCTGAGAATAGCCTGCCTTTTCTCGCTGACAGCCCGCGTACGTTTACCTATTTCCTTTGCCATACCCACTCCATGACCCTGACCAGGCTGCAGCATAGCAAAGGTCGTCGTCTGGCTCGACCCTCTGCGCAGCTTTATCCGGTAGAAGATTGAAGATGGTATGGACGATCGCAGGCCAAAAAAAACCGCCGGGTCTCCCCGGCGGCGGGCATTTCGGTAACCTGTAAAATTTACCGACAGGTCTCGCTAGCTGTTGCCGTTGTTGCTCCGGCTACCGTGACTGTTTTTGCCCCCTTTTTTACCTGCTTCTGAGGCGCGCTGAGGATCGTTTTTAAAGTTCCCCCCGCTCTGCTGGCCGCCTTTGCGACCTGCTGCTGATGCTCTTTCACGGTCTTCAGCGAAGTTACCTGAACCACCACGATGATTTGCCATCTCTTCACCTCCAGTCGGTGTTAGTGAAATATCAGACATCTTTCTGCATTCAGTAAAAGAGGACTCTTTCACCTCACGACGTTAAAGCTAACCCTTTAACTGCGCCGCGTGAGAATAAGCTTAGTGGAATGCGGCTCATCAGCGCTTCTCCATTAACATTTTGCAACAGCTTCGGGGCCGAGTGGCAGAAATGACTTAAGCGAAACCAATAAATAATTCTTATGTATGGGGAAATTAATGACGCGAAAAATGTGTCAAAACGTAACTGTGCATTTACGCGGGGAAATAGTCTTAATTATCAGCCATGGCGCGTGTCGATTTGCACTCTCGCCATCACGTCATACCCTTAATAGGGGACGCAGCGTATCGCTGCGCAATCAACGTAGCAGGAGCAACAGCCAATACCGGCACTGGCGCAGTCAGGAACATACAATTTCCTCAGTCTGAACTACGCTTGCTCATCATGGGATGATGATTGTTCCCATCGGCTACGTCGCGAAACAGCGCTCTGATATTTCGCGTATTCGCGGCGGCAGGCCTTATGGCGCGACAACGATTGCCGGCCTGGCAGTCAAACTGAACGGCTAACTTTAACAGGAGGCGCTTATGCCAACTCAGGAAGCAAAAGCTCATCGCGTAGGTGAATGGGCCAGTCTGCGTAATACATCGCCAGAAATCGCCGAGGCGATCTTCGAACTGGCTGATTACGACGAGGTTCTCGCCGAGAAGATTTGGGAAGAAGGCAGCGATGAAGTGTTGATGCGCGCCTTTGAAAAGACTGATAAAGACTCCCTCTTCTGGGGTGAACAGACCATAGAGCGCCAGAACGTGTAGCGCTTCGGCTCCCCCATTGTTGGGGGAGCGTATCTGCTTTTTACTTCGCGACTTTACGCATCACTTCACTGAATTTTTCCATCGGACAGAATCCGTTACTGTCAGTCGGGCAGCCCGTTAGCTCCAGCGTGTAACGTTGCACCGGCGAATCAAACCCCATTTTTGCCACATTACGCATCTGCTCGGCGGTGAAGTAGAGATACTCAATCTTCATCAGATCGCGGTTGCTCTTACCATCATGCCAGCGCTGGAAGACCACTTTGCCGCTGATGGGCGTCTGCTCGAACTGACCGGGCAACTGCCACGGTTTAGCATCCAGCGCCGCCAGCAGCGAGGCGATATTGGAGTCATGACCAACCAGCAGCGTTACTTTCGGCGCAGCGGCGGGCTTCTCCACCAGTTGTTGGTCGAGGTAATCAAGCAACGGTTTGGCCACATTGCGCGCCACCTCTGGCGTGGTAAAAAGAATGGACTGATAGCTGTTTTTCAGCTTCTCCAGCAGTTGCCACTGCTTGTCGCTTTTTATCCCACCAAAGGCAACTTCATCCTGCGGGAAGCCTTCGTAATATTGCAGGGTAAATGCATCCACCAGCGCATTTGCCGTTTTTAATGGCCCGCTGACGGAGGGCTCCAGCCGGTAATCGGCACGGAACGTGTCCTTTTCATCACTCAGGGTACAGGGCTTGCCGCTTTGCGCTTTGCAAGCCGGCGAGGCTGAATAATCGACAATCTGCTCCAGCAGTTTATAGCTCTCAGTCAGATCGACACGCTGGCGGCTGGCCTCCATCGCCGCAATGGCTTGCTGGCGAAACGCCTCGTTGTTCTCGGTGATAACCGGATTAAACAGCGGATCCATTTCGCCCATTTTGCGCTGATGGAAGATCGGCACATCGCAGGCAATAAAGGTGTTACTGACGAAGAATTGCGCGGTGTCATGGGTGCGCGGCAGGCTGTTTGCCCAGACGAAAAACTGTTTCTTTGTCGGGCACTGTTCGGTAGAGAGCACTTTTTCGTGGGTCATCCACTTACGCATCTGGTGAGCAAAAAAGATCTCCACCAGCGCACCACGATCCGTCAGCTCCCCGCCCGCCACTTTCCAGGTTGGCCACGGTTTGGCGGTGGCCTGCACCAGCGCACTGCCGTTGTTTGCCAGCGGCGCGCGAATACCGTGGCGGCTGACAATCACCACCTGTTGCAGGCTGTAGCCCTGAGGTGTCGTTTGTTGCGCCATCGCGCTGGGTAATGCCAGGGCCGCGGCGATGGCGGCTGACCAGAATAAACCTTTCATCCTTTGTCCTTGTATCTCAACCCGATGAGGCAAGTGTGACACAACCGCACAGCGAGTGGACGCAGATAATCCCGCTTTAATCACGTCAGCCGCCCTGGATCACAAAAAAAGGAGCCGCGAGCGACTCCTTGCAATGATGCGAAACTCAGTAAGGGCTTTGCGTATGACGCACAATGATCTCGCTGACATCGACGCTGTCCGGCTGCTCAATGGACCACGCGATGGCATCGGCAATCGCCTCTGCGGGTAATGCGATACGGCGAAAACCCTCCATCGATGCTTTCGCACTGGCATCGGTAATGTGATCGGCCAGTTCAGAGGCGACCACACCCGGGCTGACTACCGTGACGCGAATATAGTCGCTCTCCTGGCGCAGCCCGTCGGAGATCGCGCGAACGGCAAACTTGCTGGCGCAATACACGGCGGAGAGCGGAAAGACCGCATGCGCGCCAATAGAGGCAACGTTGATGATCTGCCCTGCCCGCTGCTGCTGCATGGTCGGCAGCACTGCCGCAATGCCGTTCAGCACGCCGTGAACGTTGACGTCGATAGTCTGACGCCACTCCTCCATTTTCAACGCCGCCAGCGGTGAGAGCGGCATGACACCAGCGTTATTGATCAGAACATCGATGCGGCCATGCTGCTGCAGCGCGAATTGCGCCATCTTCGCCAGATCCTCCGCCTGAGTTACGTCAATGGCTAAACAGTCTATGTTACCCAGTTCATCACGCAGGGCCTGCAAACGCTCAATGCGGCGCGCGCCAATGACCAGATGATGACCCGCCTGCACCAGGCGACGTGCGGTGGCTTCACCGATCCCACTGCTTGCGCCAGTGAGCAGAATAATTTTGCGATTACTCATCTCTCTTCTCCCGTATTAAGTGACGCAAGCAGGTTAACCAGCGCGCGACTCACAAAACAGGCGCATTCTTATCCCATGATTGCCTGTTTCTCTTCGCATTGTTCACTTGTTGCGCGTGAATCGGCAGAATGGTTGCTCAAATATCAATAGATACGAGGAGTAATAATGGAGGAGATGGTCGCGTTACTGCGGGCGCTTGCACCGCACGAAGGCTCTACACGCTCGGCGCTGGAGAGCGTCTGCTTTATGCGCTCAGACCGCCCGCTGGCGCGCACGCCGGTGGTTTACAAACCCTCTATTGTTATCGTCTGCCAGGGGCAGAAACGGGGTTATCTGGCGAATCGCGTTTATTACTACGATAAACAGCACTATCTGGTGTTATCGGTGCCGCTCCCCTTCTCGACGGAAACGGACGCCAGCCCTGAGAAGCCGCTACTGGCGCTGACGGTGGATCTCGATATGACGGTGCTCTCTGAACTGATGCTATCGCTGGATCTGCCGCCCGGTCGCGCAGAGGCGGCGCCGGAAGGCATTATGTCCACGCCGCTCGAAGCCGATCTTGCCGATACGGCATTGCGATTACTGAAAGCGCTCTCGTCAAAGCAGGAGGCGCAGGTTCTGGGGCCGCAGTTAGTGCGGGAGTTATATTACCGGGTGCTAATGGGCGAACGTGGCGATGCGCTGCGTGCGGCGCTGGTTAATCAGGGGCAATTTGCAGCGATTGCTAAAGTGTTGCAGCGTATCCATACACACTTTACCGAGCCGCTACATATTCCGACACTGGCGAAGGATGCCGGTCTTAGCGTGCCTGCGTTTCATAAACACTTTAAATCCGTCACCAGCACCTCACCGCTGCAGTACATCAAGTCTGTGCGGCTTAACCAGGCACGCTTATTGATGATTCGCGATAACGCAACCGCTGCGGGTGCCGCTTTTCACGTTGGCTATGAGAGCCCATCACAGTTTAACCGCGAGTTTCGCCGCCTGTTTGGCCGCAGCCCGCGGGAAGAGGCAAATGAGATGCGAGCCTCCTTCGCGCTCTTTCCTCCGGTGTGATTACTCTGCGGCTTGCCAGATATGGACACAGTTGCGGCCGCGCGCTTTCGCAATATAGAGCGCTTCATCAGCGCGCTGAATAAAGCGCTCGTAGTCGGGGTGACCATCAAACATGGCGGCACCGATAGAGAGAGAAATCGGTACCCGCTCACCTTCAGGCGTTTTAATGATGGTCTTTTCGACGCGAGAGCGGATACGTTCGCCAATTCGATGCGTGTCAAACTCCGTCGCTTCAGTTAACAGGATGACAAATTCATCGCCGCCGTAGCGAAAGACATAATCACTGCTGCGCACGTTGTCATAAAAAGCATTTGAGACTTTACGCAGGATCTCATCCCCCATGGGATGTCCCCAGCTATCGTTTATTTGCTTAAATTTGTCGACATCAATAATTAACACTGACAGCGGCGTTGAGGCCCTTTGCGCATGGGATATTTCACGTTTGAAAATGGTTGGCATAAAGCGACGGTTGAGTAACTTCGTTAAAACATCCATGCCCACTTCGTGGCGGGAAACCTCTTCAAATAGTTCCCGCAGCAATGTGATTATCTGCACCACATTTTTTCTTACGGAAATAAGAAAGCCAACGCGCAGCGCGCGATTGCTTAATGCGCGGGGTGTTGCGCGGGTAGAACGAAATATTTCATCAAGCTCTTGCAGCAGACGGGATATATGACCTACCTCCGCGATCCCACTAAAATAGTGGCGTCCTTTGTGGTTAAACCACAAACCAAAATCGGACTGGCTGACGGCCAGCGTATTGCCTAAATCGGCATCCATAATGATTTTATATATCAGGTCGATTTCCCAGCTGAGAAGCGCCGCGGTTTGCCGCTCTTTCTCCTCTTCTGCATTCTCCATTAGCGAGAAGATACGATAATTTTCATCCTCTTTGGCTGAGTTGTGCTCGCTGAACGAGAAGGCACGCGACATCACTTCCATTGCAAGGTCGATGCTGTTGATCGCATGGTGATAAACCTGCAATTTCTCTTCTGCGCTAAACTCACTTTCAATAATCACCGGATAGAAGAGCTTCTTCAGTACGCGAAAGCCCATCTCGACCAGTTCGACGGAGATACCGATGCGCGCATGCACTTCGGCAACCGTGTGCTGCTGCTGAATCAGGCGCTCGATATCATCCGGCGTGCAGGCTAAAACTTCCTTTATCCAGCGCTCCAGCGCCGATTTAAGATGTATTTCAACCTGAGCATTAGAGAGAAATTCACGGGCATGGGGATCGGTTAATACGATGCGGTAGAAGGTTTCACTAAGGTCGTGAGCGTGGGTATGAGCCACCGCAGCGGTGAGACGGCGAATGTTGTGATCGGTCTTTTCTAATAGGGTAAGCCATTCACCCTTCATCGATTTAAGATAAGTTTCCATCATTCAGACCCTTACGGTAGTTAACACATCTTACGTTCAGGATGTTGCAAACAAACGTCTATCGACGCAGATCGACAGGGCCAAAATAATCGAGGCACCGCCCAAATATTCCTTCGGTTAGCGTCCGGGCGATCCTCGCTCACGATTTATAAATCACATGGTAAAACAGCACGTTAGAATTCATTTTAACCATGTGAGAAGGCAATAGTAGAAACGTACCGAAATAGAGTATAGCCCGTACAACTGCTATCACAACCAGCAATAATAATGTGGCCTGAGCGTTAAGATCTTATTTAAGACTATTTAATTACGGCTTCGCGCAAGAGCAATTTACAATCCGAAACACTCTCCCAGGCATTATTCTATATGGTAATTAATCATATGAAGATCTATACAATAAGCGATGATGTATATTTTCAGAACGGAATGATTTCATTGGCTAATGCAAGAGGCTGGACAATTGAAGCGCAACAGTTCAACCCGCAATTACTCACCGAACTAACTCTGGACGACGTTGTTATTCTCCATCTCGATAAAAAGAATATGGCTTACGCTAAAGCCATCTCCCCGCTCAATAAAGTATGCAAGCTTCTCGTTATTTCCGGCACAACGCGAAATATTTTGATCGACGAAGCAGATATTGTGCTTAAAGCCCAGGACTCGCTAAATGAGATTAGCCACGCGATTAAAAAACTCGCCAGACTCAGGAAAGAGGCCACCCATAAAGAAAACGTCCTCAGCGATATTGAAAGGATTGTGTTAAATGAATCGCTGAAGGGGAAAAATATCCATCTTATTGCCAAGCTCCTCTCTATTTCACCGAAGCGGGTTTATGCCTACCGAAATAAAGCATGCAAAAAGATGGGCGGGAAAAAGATCAGCGATCTCCTGCTAATCAAAGATAATTTGCTGGAGCATACCCACCTGTCATCCCCTACTCTCTCTCCTTAAACGGGGAATGTCCGTCTGCAGCGTATAACCACTCCAGACGGACATCTACTACCAGAGCTGCGACTGTTTGTTTATCTCATCCCAGCGAAAACACATATCACACGCCATCAAAAAATCGTTATGCCACAGCCTGTAAATATGCAGGAAGCTAAACGCGAGGCACGGCAGCAGACACAGCAGAAAATAGGCTTCGAAGAAAATTGCCACGCCCGAAAAATCAAATAATAAGCTGATCACGGCGATCCAGAGCGCTTCAATTACCAGTAAACTCAAAAGCTGCAGCCAGAAAGGCGTACCGGTATTAATGAACCGGGGCAGCGAGCTGGCGAAGTAGAAATCAATTTCACGCATAAAGAGGCGCCCAAGAAAGATATAGCGCCTCGATAGCCGGACAAAAAGCAGATTCATCGCCAGCACAATTGCGCAGAGCAGCAGCATCGCGACCATCAGCGGCGGAAAGAACAACCCCTGTTCGAGGGAGAACTCAGGCTGGTTTTTAAGCGGCACAATGGTTAACAGGCTTACGCCGAGGCTGATCAACAGGTAGCGGGCAACATAACGGTGAAGATGCTTAAACCGCACTGTTTCATTCGCCTCCTGGCCGATCAGCTTGATGTAACTGCTTCTGATACAACGAAACATACCTAAGAGAAAGAGCGGCGACAGCGCAGTCAGAAATGGCAGCACCCGCTGTGGTGTAAAAAATAACAGCGCCGCCTGGGTGGTAAGCCAAAAGAGCGTTCCGCTCAGCAGGCTGGCGATTGCCGGTCGCGACAGCGCCCTTTCCAGCCGACCCGCTTTTTTGCCAATAAAGAATGAGAGATCGATATTTTTAATCACACATTTATACGCCCAGTAGGCTTTTAGCTCCCAGATAAAATGAAACATCACCAGCGCGAGGATCGCGCTGGTGATCATTGCGTCCTGTGATGTCAGGTTAAACGCCGCGTTTTTCCAATATAGCCCCAGCAGCAAATAGATAATGACGCAGAGCAGCAGCAGGATTTTTCTGTCCTGGTGGCGGATAAAAGTCAGGTAATCAGGTATCACGATGGTGCCCTCACGCTGATAAAAGCGTTTTGCAGTGCCGGGACATCGCGGGCGTAAACCCGATAAAGTCAGTGAGCATCGGTGCAAGGTAGGCTTTATTGCTGATCTCGACAAACTGCACGTCCGGCTGATGAATAAGCCACCCATCGATTGAGTCACGCCATTTAACGGTGTGAGTCAAATGGCGCGCGAGATTTTCTTTGATCTGCTCAGGGTGATACTCCGCCTTGCCGGAAACATTCATGACCACCGCATGGCGCGGTGGCGTAACGTCCACTCCGGCAAGATAGTCCCGCATCAAGGCAACGCCCTCGGTCATCAAACGTGTATGCCACGCGCCGCTAACGCCGAGTTTGACCGGTTCTAATCCCTTCTCCAGCAACAGACGAGAAAAATCACGTAGCGGCGCGCTCGCCCCGCCAATGACCTGCTGCTTAGGGCTGTTATCACAGCTAATATCGACAAGTAACCCGGCATGGTCGATCAGTTCGCGCAGGCGCAGAGCATCGATACCTTTCACCGCCGCCATCTCGCCTTTGTGCAGACGGCTGATCTCATGCATAACCTTCGCGCGAAAGTGGATCGCCTCAAACAGCGTCTCCAGAGAGAGCGCACCTGCGGCATACAGGGCGCTATATTCGCCGACGCTGTGCCCGCAGGAACCGACAATCGCACAGGGATCCATTTTTTGCTGGCAGAGGGTATAAAGCGTGACATTAATGGCCGTCACCGCCAGTTGCTGCACTGTCGTCTGAATCAACCGGTTCATCGGGCCTTTCAGGCAGAGGCGCCGAATATCAATCCCCGAAACATCGCTGGCACAATCCCAAATGTGTTTGGTTGCCACAGTGAGATCCCATAAGTCGGCCCCCATGCCGATGGTCGGGTTCCCCTGTCCGGCGAACAGTAATACAACCGCTTTTTCTGTTTTTTGTTCACTCATCTGTCATGTCCTTATAAGAGATAGTTAAGCCCCAGATAAAAGCCGACGGTTTTGCCAAAAAAAGCGAATTCCGTATCCTGTTTGCCGAGCCCGGCCCAGCCGCCGGCATAGACATTCAGGCTGTCGTCAAAGGAGGCTAAGGGCGTCGAAAGGTGTAGGCCTAACAGAGCGCTGTTATCACGCATATTCATCGTGATATAGGGCTGAAGCGTTGCCCCCTTCTCACTGCGAAAACTGCCATAGGCGCTCAAATAGTGTTTTCCCTGCAGTTGCCCTTTGTTGGCGACATTACCGATTTCGGCGCCCATCAGATATTTGTAAGCGTCAAAGATCTGATCTAATAACGCCGACTGCGATGCTCTGTTCAGGTAACGTGAAAGTTGCGCCTGCTGTTGCCATTCACTGTCTGAATAGCCTTCACTCTGGAAGTAGTATTCAAGCCCCAGCACAGCGAAGTCGCGGGTGGTGTACTGCGCACCTAACGCCACTTCTACTCCCGGTTTGCGGTCTGCGCGATAAAGCGAAGAGGGAAACTGATAATCCACGACCTCTGCGCCACGTTCAGGCGAAAAAAGGCGCCATTGCTGAGCGTTGTGCAACGCCACTTCGCCGTTAAAAGTGAGCGCTGGCGTGTAGCTGAAGCTGTCCGAGAGCGCAAGAGATCGTTTATCACCCAGCAGCAGGCTCAGAGCAGGCGTATGGTTTACCAGACGGTAGTCGGTATAACTTAAGAGATACCGCGCCTGCGCATTGCCGCGCCGGTTTGCTGACCAGTGGCTGGATGTTTCATACCGCTGGTTAATGGTTGCCAGCTGCGGCGCAACCGTAAAGGCGAGACTGTAGTCGCGATGGTTATCGACTAATCGCGCCCCCCATGATGATTCGCTATAGCTTGACCGCATGGCGGGATCGTAAATGCGCGTGCTTTTAAAGCCCGCATAATAGTTGCTCATCAGCGCAGCGGGCGATTTAAGAAAAAAGAGCCCCGGCGTTGCCGTTAACTTCCCGGCCTCCAGGCGAAGCTGGTCTGAAAGGGTGTAGCTAAGTTGTAACCTGTTTAGCAGCACGCGCGAGCGCTGCTGATCCTCTTCAAACGAGCCGGGCAGATGCCATGCGTAATAAGCGAGACCGTAGAGGGAAAAATCGATATCCAGACGATTTTCAATGACCGCACATTTGCTGCTGAATTTTATCCCGGCATCCTGAAAAGCATTTGTCGGGGTATAAGCACTTTCTCCGGCGGTTCTCCACGGCGAAGCTGTTCGCGTCATATAGGAGGTTTGCAGCATCAGCGCGGTTTCGCTATTTGCGGCCACCTCATCACCGGAGAGGCAGGACGCCTGCGAGAAAGAGGCAAGCAATGAGAGAGGAATAAGCAGAGTATTAATGAGCGATTTCACTTCACACCCCGCTGAATAGCTTCCCTGGTAAAGTAAAATTCGGGCAAAGATTCGAGTCTGACGTCGCTGTATTCCATAACGGTAAATCCCTTCTGGTGGCGTGCATCATGCACCACGATTTTCATTGGCCGTGCTTCTCCGAGCACGCGCTGGTAATCCAGATAACTCACCTCCTTAAGTAATTTCTCATCCTGTGAATAAAAGGAGGCGCTATAAGGGCGAAAACTCCCTTTCTCGACCAGATAGACAATTTTGGGATAGGTTGCCGCAGGGGTTTTCCGTTCAAGGGAGAGTCGATAACAGAGGCTCTCTCCACAGGCTACTTCGCCAGTGAGTTGAGCGTTATAGGCGTAATCGAAATTGGTAACAATGACATCGCTATTCGCGATCTGTCCGACTAAGCGCTGCTCAGGCGAAACAGGCATTGGACGACGTAACTCCGGCGAGTAGAACCATAAGTCATACCAATCCGAGAGCATAATTTTGCCTTTATCTCTGGCAGGATAGATAAAGCGCACAAGGGATCTTGCATCCGCAGGCTGGCCATTTTCGGGCTTCATAAAGCGCATCGAAACATCGAAAATCTGTGTATTGACCGCCTCACCAGTTTTTTCTTTATATTCACGCACCGTGACGGTATAGCGAAACGGTTGATTCGGAGAGCGTATTTCATCTGCGCGGCGGATAATATCCTGCGCTGGCGTCGCATTACAGACCGCAGGGATCATCGCCAGCGCGATAAAACATAGAGAGAAAATATTCATAAGCTGTCCTGTTTTATGAAAATTTAAAAGCATCGGCCAGATTCAGTTTTGCTGCGCGTAATGAAGGACGCAGCGAAGCGAAAGCCGCGGTAATAATCGGTAAGAAAAAGGTAAACCAGACCGTATCTATATCCGTGGTTTTAATAAATGCGGTGTAACCCTGTGACTGTCCCGGCGAGGGCGGCATCACAATGCCTTTAAAATTAATAAGCCAGGCAAGAGCGAAACCTATTGCCAGACTGCCTGCCGCACCGATAATGCCAATAAAGATCCCTTCCAGAATAAATAGCCGTGTGACATGCCATGGCCGAAGTCCGATAGCGCGCAGGGTGGTAATTTCGCGGGTACGCTCAATGATATTCATGGTGAGCGAGTTGCCGATCATAAAAATAACGATCACCGCGACAAGAAGTTTTATAAAGAAGTAAATCCCGGAGAGAAGATCTTCAACCTGCTGGTAAAACGGCGAGACACTATTCCACTCTTTTACGATTAACGGTAAGTGATGTTGGGCAATAAAGTGTCGAAGTTTAGCCGCAAAGCCTGAGACGTTTTCCGTATTAAGCAGAATCAACACTTTGCTGACACCCTCAGTTCCCATCAGACGCTGCGCAGTCGTTAACGGCATCTTCATTGCCGTATCATCGTAGTCTTTAATGCCGGAGGTAAAAATTCCGCGTACCTTTAACGAGATAGCGCCCTGGCCCCCCTGGGCATTGACCACCATAATATCTAGCCAGTTTCCATACTTAGCGTTAAGTGATTTGGCCAGCCCGCTTCCTGTGGTCACTTCCTCCGTTTTTACGCGTGATAAGTCGCTTCCAACAATCAGCTTATCGAATGAGCCAAGTTTTAATGCGGCTAAGGGTTCGACGCCGAGGCCGGAAAAATAAGTGGTGGTTTCGTTTTCATAGTGTGAGGCCACGCCAGTAAACTCAAGCTGACCTGAAATCGTTGAAATATCAGCCGATAAATCCGGCTGTGCAAGAATGGTCTGCTTCAACGCCGCATAATCTTCAATTAAGCTCTGATTTTTCTTTGCCCCCTCAAAATAGGCCGGATTATAAATTTGCACATGTCCAATATTGGTACGAATGGTTTGCTCTTTCAAAATCCAGAAGGAGTATTGAATAAAACCGCCATACAGAAAAATGGCGACACCGCCAAGCATTATTGCGGCCAGTGTGGATAAAGTGCGCCGCCGATGGCGAAAAATATTCAATAAAGCAAACTGCGCATCTCTGAATCGAAATAATAAACAGAAAAGAATAAAAAGCAGGATAGCGCTCATCGCCAGATTAACGAATAACATGGTGCATTCCCTTACTTCTCTTTTAATAGTGGCATAACTATCTGCGTCATCTCTTGCAGATCCCACTCTGGTGCGGTGCCAGGCGGCAGAAGGGTATATTTCTCCGCGCGCGTTCCCGCTTGCCTTAATTCGTTTAACAGTTGCCCGGCGTCGTGCGACAGCCCGCAATCAATGAGTGCGCGGTAGCGCATATAACGAATGGGGATGAGCATATTCTCATAGAATAAGTCCGTTGCGTTTATCAGCCGTTCGGTATCATGCAGAGCGATGATGCACCGACCGCTTTTTGCAGGTAAGTAAGCATCAATACGCGCACGTAAATAGTGTAATCGCAGATTATCGTCGTTTGACTCAACCGCCTCATCGAGATAGAAAAAACCAGTTTTTGCATACTCTGCGGCGTGGATAAAGTCATTTATCGCCGCATAATGTTTGGCCTGTTGTAACAGACCGTAGGCGTAAAAGATCAGCGAGGCGACATGGTGTTCACGGCGATACTCATTCCATAATGCGGAGGTGGTTTCGATCAGCGCGTTTTGTTGTGCTGGAAAACCCTGCGCTATTATTTTCTCAACTTCAGACGCTGGCGCGGCAAAGGCCATATTGACCACCAGCGATAAACCAGTGATTACACTCCGAAGTGGATACCGTTTACCGGGCCGAATCATAAGTTAATTCTCCATCCGTGATTTCAATAACCCGCTTTGCCCGATCCTTGAGCTGGGTGGAATGCGTGGAAACGATAAAGGTGGTTTGTGTTTGCTGATTAATTTTTAACAGCAAATCCATGATCGCCTGGCCGGTGGCTAAATCCAGATTGCCCGTCGGTTCATCGGCGACAACAACGCCAGGCTGATGCGCAAGCGCGCGGGCAATCGCCACACGTTGCTGCTGACCACCGGATAATTGGCCCGGTTTTCGCCGGGCAAGCTGCGCGAGGCCGACGCTATCGAGCGCATGTAATGCACGCGCTTTCGCCTCTTTTTTATCGCAATAGCCGTTGAGAACCAGCGGATAAAAAATATTATCCAGCACGTTCAGCACCGGGATCAGATTGAAGAACTGGAAGATAAAGCCGAGATGTTGACCACGAATCGCGGCCATCTCCTTTTCGGGAAGAGCGTTGAGCAGATGATTTAAAAAAATAACCTGTCCGGTGCTCGGCCGATCAATTCCGGAAAGGATATTAAGCAGCGTACTTTTGCCGCTGCCGGAGGGTCCGCACAGCGCGATAAACTCCCCTTTCGCAATCTCAAGGTTCACCCCTTTTAATGCGCTAACCTGGCTTTCACCTGTGCCGAACTGTTTTGAGATATCGCTGAGAACAATGGCTGGTAGAGCGTTTACGCTGTTTTTCATGCGCCTTCCTTTTCCATGTCGATCCAGCTGTCGAACCAGGTGCTACCGCCGAAACTGTCTTTTACGATAGTGCGTATTTTTGTCCCGCGAGGAACGTGCTGTTGCAGGTACTCCCAGCTCAGGGCGGGGGTTAAACAGCCGCTGGAACCAAAAATGGCGCTGAGATCGAGCATGTTCACCGCCTGTTCAGGCTCAATGGGGTGTGTGGTCGGTCCGGTATGCGCAAACAGGACGATATCGCTCGCATTCTTATAGCGTTCACGCTGAGTTTGCGCGCCATCCTGCCAGCTATGGTAATTTCCGCAGCGAACACTGATGCCACCTGCGCGGCGGCTAAAAATAAAGCAGCCGGCACGTTCAACGCTTAAGTGAATACCGCTTACTTGCTGCGCCCTTCTGTTCCCGGCCTCGCCCGCTAATGCCGCTTCGGAGAAGAGCAGCAGCGGTATCGCGCGCCAGGCGGCGCACACCACCACAAAATCAAATGTATTCCAGCAAAGATAATCCTGCGCGCTGCGCATCGCGGCGATAAGTGATAATTTCTCGCCGCGCATTTTGCAGCTGACATCTTTGATGGCGAATTTCTTCAGGAGATTTTTCGGCAAAGTATCGATAGTTGAGGTGTGCAATGCGCTGCTGATATTTTCAAAAATGGCACTCTCGCCCCACGCATCAACGTAGATAAATGCGGTGCGCGATTTTAATAACAGCATCCGTTCTTTTGCGCCCAGGCTCTGTAATGCCCTTTCCGCTGCCTGCTCAAGCGCCTCGATATAGTGGATATAGTCCGGTTTACGCACCATCTCTCCCGCATAGACCGCTTTGCTGGTTCCGAAGCGCTTAAAGCCCCAGCCACGTTTAGCCGTTGCTTTCAGCGCCTGGTTATAGAGATGCGATTCCCAGACATTTAGCCATCCAGGGGAGTAAATATAAAAATCATCTTCCGGCTCAGTCATCGCAAAGGCATTAAGATACATTGCATCGTTCATCGACTGGTCTCCTCTTTCGCGAAGAGAGAGATGACGACGCCGATAATTGAGCCATCCACGCCGAGACCGGTTTTTAACAGGTGTAGCTTTTGATGGGGCATGATCGGCTGATTAACCAATAGCTGATGAGATATTTCATCACTTATTTCATCGTTCGCCACTGCCGGAATTAACTCTCCCTTTCGCAACGCCTCTGCACCAATAATGAGATCGATAAGGCCGGAGCCGGTCGCGGTATAACCCATCATGCCTTTATAGGCCAGTAGCGGTATCTTCTGCTCGCCCACCAGCATTGAAATCGCTTTTGCTTCCGATTTGTCGCTGGTTGAAGAGCCATTGCCGTGCGGAATAATGGCGCAGAGCTGTTCTGGCGTCACCGCGGCTTCACTCAGTACGCTGCGCATCACTTTTAAGAGATTAGAGCTGAGCCAGCCGGTATCGTGGCTACGCCCAGCACTGGTCTGGATGTAATTTGATTTCAGGCGGACAGTGGTGTTCCTCTCCTGACTGCCACGATATCCATCGCGCTCCAGTAACATCACCGAACAACCTTCTGCAAATAAGACTGCCTGGCTGTTTTTACCAAACGGCTGTACGACCTTGCTTGCCAGCATCGACTGATTTTCGAGGAACCAGATATCCTGAGTGTTAATTTTTGAACAATTAATAATACAAACCAGATCAAGGCCGCCGCGCTCAATTGCCTGACAACCCAAATGGATGGCCGTCAACGCGGAATTACTGGTGCAATGCATCGCAGCAGGCAGGATTTGCAGGCGGTATTTTTCTGCCAGTTTAAAAGCCAGATAATCCTGGGACATATTTCTGACATGCAGATTTTTTATCGAGGCAGAGAGCGCAACGTCTTCAATATCGTTTTTGTCGTAAAAGGATTTGTAATCCATCGCATCGATGCGCGGTCCGAGACCGGTCAGATAGACCCGCGCAGACTCCCCTGCCAACGCGGCAGAGGTCAAACCTGCCTGCGCCATTGCCTCTTCGATTAAGCGGTAGATCAGGTCAAGATCAGACTCCTTTGTCGCATTAAGCCTGGCCACGCTGACATTACGCTTAAACCCACATTTGATAGCTTCCTCTTCGCTGGCAAACCAGGGCGCGGTGTTAACGCACATACCCTGCCGCAGATTGTTCATCAGCTGCTCAGGATGATTTGCATAAGGTAATGCAAGGCTGTAGCCGGAAATCAAAGCTGCATTTTCCACGGCGTTATCCTTTTATAACCATCGCGTAGTAGTTGCCGCCCTCAGTGGCGCCGACCAGCAGCGCATGGCGAACAGCAAGCTTGAGTGGTTGGCGCACAAAATTCATTCGCTTATCAAAGAAGGAGTCGGTGCCAGTAATCGCCGGTACAGTTTGCGTTTTCATGCACTCGGTAAGCACCAGCAGGTTCAACAGACCAGCCGCCGATGCGACAAAACCGAAGTAAGCGTTGTAGTTAACAACCGGCACCTGCGGGTGCGACTGATGGAAAACCGCGTGTAAGGCGTCGATCTCAACCTGCGAATGCGCTGGCCCGCCATGGCTGCTGCCGCACACCAGATCGATCTCGTGGGCACCCAACCCGGCATCGGCAAGCGCACGTTGAATAGCCAGCACCAGGGCAGCCGATTTATCGCCTGACTGGGCAGGATCAAACCAGCTGTTATCACAGGATTTGCCGTAGCCAATGATTTCGGCCAGTACCTCAACTCCGCGCTCGCGAGCAGCCTGCGGATCCTCAAGCAACAGCATGCAGGCGCCTTCGCCCGGTACATACCCTTTTGCCTTCTCGCTATAAATTTGATAATCGGCCGCATCGGCGATCATGGCGATTTTCTGCGTAACGGCATCCATATAGAGCGCCATGGAGGGAAAATACTCATCTGCGCCGCCGACAATGACCTGCGGCTGCAGATTCTGCCGCACAAGTTCGTAACCATAGGTCAGTGCGCCGAGCGCAGCGTTTTCACCGGTTGCAAGCGTCGTGGTATAGCCTTTGATCCCTTCAGAAATACCGCAAAAAGTGGCAATAGCGTTCATTAGCGAGCCGGGAAATTCCGAAGTGCGAACTTTGCGCGGATCGGGTTTCAGGCTTTGCAAATATTTATAGGTTGTCTCCTGCGGACCGCGTGACATGCCCATCACCATGCCAAGGTTTTCACCGTCGCGCTTAATTTTGCGCTTAGCGCTGTTTAACGCCTCTGAGAGCGCGACCAGTGCAAATGTTCCCCCGCGAGTGGCTTTACGTGAATCAAAGCGGCGCAGATATTTGCGGGGTTCCAGATTGTTCACCTGAAAAGTTTTAAAACACGTCTCCTCTTCCGGCAGCCTTCCCGCCCGCACGGCGTGCTCACTGCCTAAGATGTCGCTCAGTTGGTTGGTTTTCTCCAGAACCGCTAACAGCTCACGCGCCTCGGTGAGGGTATCCTGCGGGAACATCACGCTGCCCAGGGTTCCGGTAGCGCTGCGCTGCCAGATGTTATGCAAGATGTCGCCTACCGTGTGACCAATAGCCGTTACGGCGCCAGCGCCGGTTATTGCAACGCGTTTCGGGGAATAGTGTGTTACAGGTACGGTTCCGGGTCGGGTGCTGATAACCATGCAGCAGTTATTACCGCCAAAGGCATAGTTGTTTTTCAAAAAGAGATTAACTTGTTTCTCTCTGAACTCATTTGCCACGTAATCCAGATCGCAATTGGGACGCGGGACAGAGAAGTTGAGCGTAGGCAAAACGATATTGTCAGGTAGCGTGACCAGACAGGCGATTAACTCAACGATGCCGGCTGCGCCGATGTTGTGACCAAAATAGGACTTTGTTGAGCTGACAAGCAAATCCTTGCGGTGGGCGAAGACTTTATTCATCGCCATGGTCTCTATCCGGTCGTTGGCTTCCGTTCCGGTGCCGTGCGCATTGACGTAGTCAATCTGGTCAGGGGTGACGCCCGCGTTCTCCATCGCCTTGAGCATCACCTGCACCGCCCCATTAGCACGCGGATCGGGTCCGGTCTCGTGGTAAGCGTCGCAGGATGTGGCATAGGAGATGATTTCGCCATAGATAGTGGCCCCGCGTGCTATGGCATGCTCATACTCTTCCAGTACCAGCGCCCCTGCACCTTCACCGATTGACATGCCGGGCTGGCCAGAGAAAGGGGTACAGGCATCCGGATGCATAACGTTAAGGGCGTAGAAACCGGCAAAGGTCGGCAAATAGATCGGTTCCGTTCCCACGGCAAGCATGGTTTTGCTTTTGCCGTTTTGCAGATAGTCGAACGCCATGCCAATGGCGTTTGGGCTGGCCGTACAGGCGGTCGCTACCAGTTCAACCCCGCCTTTCAGACCAAGCAGCGTTGATACACTTGAACAGCATGAGGCGAATCCGCCGGCATAAACAGCCTTACGCAGGGAAAAGTCTTCGATGCGCTGTTCAAAGAGTGGCAGAAAGGCTTCGGTACCCGCAGAGGAGACGCCAACAATTAACCCCGTCTCTTCCAGTACAGGAGAGTTTGTGAGAAGCCCCGCCTGGTTTAACGCATCCTTACCCACTTTATAAGCCCAGAGCGCAGCGTTATCCAATGACTGCACAATCTCATCAGCTAACTCAGGGAACTGAATGTCGTGCAACACCTCCGCGGCACGGGCATTTTCGAACCATTTAGCAAAACGTTGGCTATCCGTTACGCCACATCTCTTATTAAGAAGTGCGGATTTAAAATCCTCAAGATTTTCAGCCAGAGACGAGAGTATGCCCATCCCGGTTATAACGACTCTTTTTCTACTACTCTTCATTATTCTTCCCTGCAGCGGTAATGATAAACAGACCGCCCGGATCGAGGCGGATAACAACGCCAGTCGGCGCATTTGCATAAAGCTGGCGTTATGGATGATTACGCGTGTCGTGCTTTCATAGCGTCGATATAACTGTGCTCCGTCGGGCTGACTAACAAACTCAAGTTATAAAGGAAGGGAAGATTTTGTGTTTTCGCCGGGATCTTCGCGGTCGCGGTTTCGATAGTGAAGCCTGAAATATCTGACCAGGCGTAATCATGATCGAGCAGCGCGAGGGCAATGGGTGCGCCCAGTGCAGGAGACCAGGCGGATTTAATGATGACGCCAACCTGCCGATCATCGACCAGCACTTTGTCATTGGAAGCAATAACGGCGCTATCCGTCAGTGGAGAAATACCGATAATTTTACGTTTTGCAGGCGCGAGGGAACGCTCAATAGCCGCGTCTTTACCGATAAATCCCTCTTTATCGTATTGCACTGCCCACTGCATTTGCAGCTCAACCGGGTGACGGCTGAAATCGGCATAGATACTTTCATCCCAGCACATATTCTCGATGCGCACGGTGCGTTGGTAATCAAGACCGCCGGTTTTTAATTGATATTTTTCACCTTTTTCAACAAGCATTGACCATGTATCAACGAGCGTTGGCTGTGGGCCAATTAGCAGATAAGCAAACTCCCCGTGTTTGCCGCAGCGAAAGAGGATCAGTTCTCCGTCCTGATTAATATATTCATGATAGGGTAAGCCGATAATATCGAAGCCATAAACTTCCGCGAGTAACTCCCAGGAGTAAGGGCCCTCAACCATAAGCGCCCCCCACGCCTCCTCCGTCATCGATTTAATAGCAGGTAGCTCTGCGATCTCCAGCTCTTCAGGATGCTGGAGAAGGTTATTAAGAGAGTTGATTATATCGGACGCGGAAATGTTTTCTGACAAAATATAGTAACCGTCCGGCGTACATAAAATATAGGCATCACCTCTAATGGTGCCATCCTCATTAAGCACCAAGGAATAAAGCCCCTGCTCATCGCGAATAATGGAAACATCAGCCGAAGCAAGATGATTGACTAAAGCCCATGCATCATCCCCCATAACGCTTACTATAGACATGTGAGAGTAATCAACCAGCAGGGCATTCTCTCTTACCGCTTTATATTCGATAGCAGGCTCGTGATAAGCAGCTGGGAGTAGATGATTATTGAAAATACCCATTTTAGCCTTGCCGGCCAGATGCAAGTCATGCAGCGATTTCATAGAAGTCCTTATTAAAGTAGTTAAGCGAAATTAAGCCTGACGTTTCGTTATCACAAAAGAAGCAAGGCTGTTAATGCTGCGCATATAAGAAGGGTTATCGCTTTCACTTACTTCAATATCAAAAGTCTTATCCAGCATTACGATAATCTCGGTGGCGTCAACGGAATCTAATTTCAGCCCATTGCCAAATAAGGGGGTATCGTCGTCAATTTGTGACGGCTCGCGAGAGATGTTTAAACGCTGGACGATCTCTGTTTTGATGGTAAACAGAACCTCTTTACGCTCTTCGATTTTACTTTGCATTATTGTCATGCTTTTCATCCCTGTTATTTAGTTTCACGAAAATTGATGATGGTGCCATCGCTTATCTTTTTCTTACCGACATTTGCCGTAACGGAGTAGTGTTTGAAACCAGCGGGGTCAGTAAAAGAAGGCCTGCTTATCACTTCGATGGTATCTCCCGGATAAGCAATATCCTTGAATTTCAAGTTCTGAGATGCCAGAACGCCACGGACTTGCGCCCGGCGCTCGCGAATAATTGCGATTAATTCCGGCCTGTGAATAACATTATGAATATCGCGTAAAGTGGTTAGTGACATACCAAAACGTTCGGCACAGGCGTCGCAAACATCGCTAATAAAAGAGAAATACTCACTCGCCTGACCAAATATCTCCGCAACAATCACACCCGGCATAATAGGATTTTCGGGAAAATGCCCGGTCAGATAAGGGTCGTTATAGGTAACATGTTTGATTACCCGGATATAACCATTTTCACCATATTTATACTCTTCTATACGATCGACCATTATAAGAGGCTGGCGCCAGGCGCCCATCTCAAGAAAGAGCTTTGGGGGAATAGCGTATTTTGACATAAATCACCGCATGACCAGCCCACCATCAATAACGATGGTCTGCCCGACGATATAGCTGGATGCTGAGGAAGATAACCAAACGATGGTATTCGCGACTTCATTACAGTCTCCTAGCCGCTTGAGGGGAATAGAGTTGGTCACATCACGAACGACGGTCCTTGAAACTTTTTTAACCATCTTTGAGGCAATCATACCCGGCGCCACGGCGTTGACACGGATTCCACGTGGAGCAAGTTCAGCAGCCAGAGTCCGGGTAAAACCGAGTAAAGCCCCCTTAGAAGCGCTATAATTTGCTTGCCCAACACTGGAAATAATTCCTGCGATAGACGCTACATTAATAATCGTCGCGCCTTCCGCGCTCCGTAAGAGCTTCAACACATCTTTCGTAAGATGAAAGGTGCTTAACACGTTGGTTTCAATCACGGTATTGAAATCCTCGAAACTCATTGAGGAAAAAAGATTATCTTTAACGATACCCGCATTGTTAACGAGAACGTCAAGCCGCTCGATAGCTGAACTAAGATGGATAACCAGATCACTCACACTCGCGGGATTAGCAAGATCGCACTGCAAAATTGTTAAACGGTGGCCATTGCCGTGACGCTCGCTTAATAAACGAAGAGGTTCGGCATTGCTTTTGAATATTGCATAGACGTTACAGCCCTGATCCAGGTATTTCTCGCATACCGCTAGTCCTATATCGCCGCTTGCGCCTGAGACAAGCACGTTTTTCGTATTCAAATCCTTATATGTATACATTCTATTCCTTTATCCTCGCTCAGGAGATAATTGTCACTGCAATAGCGTGTGTTCGACAATGGGATATGCTCAGTGAGATATGTTCGATATCTCTCTCTTTAATTATCTGAGCTATCCGACCGGAAAGAGAAAAATAGGGACATCCGAAACAGTCATGCTGGACCTCCATATCCTGAAAAGTTATCCCCTCACGGAACCCCAAACCTAACGCTTTCACAAGAGACTCTTTTGCAGCCCAAAAACCTGATGCTCTCTCATAATCCAGACACTCTGCGATAAATTTATCTCTCTCTGAAAGAGTAAAGACACGATGGAGAAAAACATCCCCACCATTATTTATTGCTCGTGTAATCTTGCTTACTTCAACAATGTCCGTACCAAGGTAAAAGCGCTTTTTAGCCATAGTTATTAAAGCTGATAACTGATGTTAAATTTCGCCGTAAAATCATCGACGATCATCTTTGAGGGAGAGAGCAAAGGAAGCGACAAAGATAGTTCATATCCTAAAGACTGGACATTCCCTTTGACTCCTCCCGTAACCCCCACGAGTTTGTTGCCACCATACATTTGCAGCGTAGACTTGCTCCCACCTACTTGCCCATAATCAGCCCCGAAGAAAGGGGTGACCCCGTTAAAGCCAGTGTTAACATTAAGAGTATTTTGTATGTAGAAACCATTTATTGCATCAACACCAGAACTGTTTTCAAACCCTCGAACACTCCAACGATTACCAATATTAAACTGATCCTGAATCGTTAGTGCTGCGGGGCTGTATTGCGCACCGATGGACATCTCATACCAGGCAGGCAGAGATGACAACTCCAGTGCCTTTAAATATTTCACATTTAAATTAAAGATATGACTGGCGCGGTCCACGTCGCCAGATGACATATCTGGCGTTTCTTTTCCGGCTAGCCATTTAGTAAACCGCTGCCAACTTATTGTTGAATCTAATGAAGCACCATCAAACCCCTGAATATAATTGAAGGCCAGTTTTACGTTGCTCATATCGCGTTTCTGCATTGCCAGTTTGACACCGCCAAACTCATAATCAGCTTTTCTCTTGAAAATTTCCAGGCTTGCAGAAAGTTTTTTTGACATATCGCGAAAAAGCAGGCGCGAAGTTTTAAAACTGTAATATTTATTCCTGCCAATATAATCATAATCCCAGCCAACAATGGGTATATTTTGATTTGAGACGCTAGTGCTATAGATAAATTCATAGTCCCAAAAACCATATGGGAAAGAGTACAAAGCGGTTATATTTTTGTAGCCTCCAGTTGTACTACTCGCACCGGAAAGATAACCCATGTCGCTTATTCCAGCGATATTGAAGAGATAAAATGCACCACTCGTTATATGTTGCCCAGTGCTTTTATCGCCCCAATTACTATAGTTTGCTTTTGCACTCCATTTTTTTGTACGGTGGGTATTTATAATGATATTGCTATAACCGTTTTGATTTCCGGGTGCGACATTTATCTTAACATCAACTGCGGGCGTTCTTTGCAAATTCTCAAGCCCCTGCTCTATATCCCTTAGATTAAGAATATCGCCCTCTTTAAAAGGCAGGATGTGAGTGTTAACGTCACCACTTTCAATTAAAATGCGCTCTATCCGACCCGGTGTGACCGTTATAACAAGCGTGCCTGTAGTTAAATCTTGACTGGGAATGTCAATGCGCGTTGTTACAAAGCCGGCATTAATAAAGTAGTCTTGAATAATTTTAGCCAGACTGCGAATACCATTGACACCGAGACACTCCCCAGTGAATTTATTTTTAATACCCTTAATATTTTTATCGTTTATAAAATCATTACTAAGAGTAAACCTGGTTATGGGATAGCATACTTTCTCCTCAGGAATCTTGATATTATTAATAATCAACTCTCTTTTATCAGAGAAAACATCTTTCTTCTCAATTTTGTTCTCACGCAATAGATTTGCGTCGTTGCGCTGCTGTTCCCTCGCAAACTGGTCAAGATTGTCGGCTGCGGTTACATGAAAGCAAAAGAAACAAATAAGAAAATGTATTTTATAGAGTTGCACTATTTAGGTCACTCGGATTGAATTAAAAGCAGCAGCGGCGCTGCTGCTTTTATAATGTTTTTAAATCATAAACCAACGATAGTGCCTGTGCCGGTTAACTGTGCGGTGTTAAGTACAAGTCCCCTTTCACCACCTAAAACAGCATTAGCACCAGAGTTGTGGATTAATTTCGAAGTAATTACTGCGTTGCCTTCAGTATAGATATTTTTGTAATTGTAAATCGTACGACCAGCGTTGACATCGAGATAATCCCAGGCAACCACATTACCATAGTTAGTCACATCAAGTGCCGATTTGATGAATGCTGAACTACCAACCAGGTTGCCCTTACTGCTATTAACAACATTACCATCTGATTCAACATAAAGCACCGTACCTGCAGCAATATCCTTTTCATTAGTAAGAGTGCCAGTTGTATCAACTTCCAGTGTATTATCAGCCGAAATAGTATTGTAGTTATGCAATGCCCCCGCAACGCGTACTACTGAGTTCTGCTTACTACTAATCCACCCATAATTGTTAAAATCGCTGCCGACAACTAGCGAGAGATGGCGGTCAGCTGAAATTATTCCAGTTGCGTCATTGTTTTCAATTGTTCCTGAACTGTAATTTGACAGAGAGTCAACATCAATATTTAGATCGCCAGCACTATGGAGAGTGGCATAATTGTTAACTAAACGTTTGGCCTTAATATTTGCATCACCTCCACTTACTAGCAAGCCGCGATAATTATCGAGCGTTTCTGCAACATTCAAAGTTAACGGGCCGTGTTCAGCAATAATGCGACTGTGCGTATTATTAATAGACTTAGCGTTGATTGTCACACCATTAGTCCCAATCAGCCCGCCAATCTGACCAGGTATTCCGAAGTAATTACCATACCACGATCCGAAATCTTCACCATAGGTGTTATTAACGCTGGTTTTAGCATCAATCTTGAGCAGATTATTTGCAACCATCAATCCATGATAGTTATCAACATCTGCTTCTGTTTGGATTGAAATATCTTTACCAAGAATCACCCCACCTACGTTCTTGACATTTTTAGCTTTAATATCAACATTACCAAACTGTGAACTTACTAAACCAATATGGTTGTTAAAATACCCTGTTAAATCTATGTTAACTCCACGATCCCCCATAATTTGACCGACATAAAGACTATTATCCATTGTGGAACCGATGACCGAAACGGTGTCTTTCGACAGAAGCCTTCCACTAGAGTTGTCGATATTGCCAATCGCAGAGAGTGACACGGCTTTATCAGCGGCTATCTTCCCATTACGATTGTTGATCGTACTACTACTTTCCAGAGAGATCGTACCTGATGAACTGATTCCACCAGTCGAATTATTAATCGTGCCAGCTTTTAACTTAATTCCATCGTCACCTGCAATCAATCCTAAGGAATCGTTACTGGTAGCATCAGCAGTGATATTATCTTTATTGATAAAATACTTCGCCGTCTCGATCTGAATGCCACCTGCTTGCGACCTAATAAGGCCTTTGGTGTTATCAATATTTCCGGAACTGATCATATCAATTTTTCCGGTAGATTGAACTTCACCTCCTACATTAGTTATCTCTGAAGTTTCAAAAGCAACATAACCTCCCCTGATCTGCCCAGTCCGGTTATCTAACTTACCTGTTTTCAGGGCGACAACAGCGGCTTCCAGACCTGCAGAACTACCTTTGCCACTATTAATTAACGTTTTGCCATTAGTATTGACGCCTAAAATCCCGCCAGAAGCAATTTTCCCGTTTTTGTTATTAAACTCGCCGCTATCTATATAGATATCGGACTCTGAAGCGATACTACCAGCGCTAGTGTTATTTATTGAATTCTTTGTGGTATTAATAAATATCTGGCCCTTACCGGATATATCTCCACCGATATTTTCCAGCGCACCATTAGTTGTGATGTTGGTAGAGCCAACTGATTGAACCTCACCGCCAGTGTTAATAAATTTACCATTTACATTAATATGGATATCATCAGCGCCACCGGCAATAACCCCTATATTTCTGACGCCAACTCCACTTTCAGTACTGATTAAATTAATATGATTTGCGTACATCCCGCCAAGATCAGACACATCAACCGCATATGTATTTCTGATACCGCTGGCTGTTACATGCCCTAAGACCTCAGCATTTTTATTAACATAATTATTACCTGCGATGACAGTAAGTTCATCCGTCACTATTTGCCCTTGTACTGCAACGGAGCGAGCAAGAATTTCTGTTGGCGAAGAGCTCATCAATCCTTTGACAGTAATAACACCACCTCCAACTGAATAACCTCTTAACACGCCGTTTTGAATATCTGGTTTAGCGGTCGTAATAGTGGCTTTACTGGTATTGATAAAACCACTGCCCAGGCTAGTAGAGATACCATTCGGGTTGGCAATGACCAGATGAGCTTTGTCTCCTGCAACCTCCATCAGGCCTTCAAGCATGCTGGTTTTATTCGAAGTGACTTCATTAAGGATGACTTTGGCGCTACCAGAGGTAAGATTGCTGTTACCCGCTATGACTCCCCCAATTACGGTATTTGTGCCAGAAGAGCTGTTATTGAAAATAACCCCGTTCTTACCAACATTAAAATCATCATAAACGTTGTGAGAGAGGCCATTATCATTGGGATTGGCAATATTGATTACGGGTACGCCATTTGAACTGGTAATGGTGCCATTTTTGATATTTAGATCGCCTGCTTGAGCTAGAACCGGTAGAGAGAGCAGAATAGAAGCCGCTACTGGATTGAATCTCATCAAACTCCCTGTTTTTCTTTTACCTTTCATTTATTTCCTACCTGTAATTTATGCAACTTATTAAGGTGAGTTTAGCCGCTTACAAAATCGACTTTTGAAGTACTTTATGTAGGCATCTAAACTCGTTATGCAGGTTGAAACCACGCTAACATTGGAGCTCCGCTATTTGTCTTAACCCTAATTTCGGCATACAGATTGGCAATACACTTACCAAAAACACATACCCTAAACTTAGTTAAAATCAAACATGCTTTTATTTCACGCCCTTCTAACTATGAAGAGCTAATAGGAATTTTTTAATTATTACTAAAGAGCGCATTAAAACAAGTGAATTGTCCTTAAAAAAAAGCCAAGTGCTTACCAAGCAAAATTAAGATGAATTATGATTTTACCTTTCAATTCAAACCGTTATAAAAACAACCTATACCACTCATGAATTTAAGATTATTTCATATAACTACTACCAATATTCAGCACATCAAAATAACTCTGTATTAAAAATTCACATAGGTCGCATCAGGTAGTACTTGCCTTTCTTCAGCCAATACACTTATCAAAGAGTCAATGGGAGCACAAAAGCTCCCCTAAGTAATAGTGAGGATATATTCATATTATTAAATGAGAAAAATAGCCGCACATAAAATATTGTACAAAATCGAACCACATCGTTCTTAAATAATGAAATTACCATTTAAGCAATGCTTATGTTCTTCTTAAAAACGAATAAGAGATCTCATCAATACAACATAAATACGTTACTGATATGTTATCAGAAGGGCTGGAAACCGCGTTTTCACATGTAAAAAGAGATCAATAATTTAACACATATTATTTATTAGCGAATTAACACTTTATTGCTATCCAATCTTTTTACGTCAAGGTTATTATTTTTGTCGGAAGCAGTGGCTTTGCGTGAGATCGCGGTTCATTCGAGTAAGCTTATGTTCGCTATCAAACGTGAATGTACAATATTGACTTGTTATTAGCACACTTAATCAAGTTATATCCTTTAGCTTCTCTCAATTGGATTAGCGATTAATGAGATCCGAGTTGAAAAAAGCCTTGTTAATACAAGGAACCTTCAAGGTTAAAACCATCAAGAGTAAGGTGCATTTATGAAACGTAAAATTTTAGCGCTTGCATTATTGTCTTCTTTTAGCATGGGTGCAGTTCAAGCAGCTGATACTACAGCACAAGCTGTGGCGACATGGTCCGCAACAGCAAAAAAAGATACCACTAGTAAATTAGTGGTTACTCCTCTGGGAAGTCTTTCGTTCCAGTACGCAGAGGGCGTTAAAGGGTTCAATACTCAAAAAGGTCTTTTTGACGTTGCAGTTGAAGGAGATTCAAGCGCAACGGCATTTAAACTAACCTCACGATTAGTAAGTAACACGCTAACACAGCTTGATGGATCAGGATCAACGCTGAATGTTGGAGTTAATTACTTTGGTAATGCGGTCGACAAAACGTCAGATACAGTTCTTGTTGACACCCTTACAGGCAAAAGTGGTGGTCTGAGCAATATTGCTTCTAATTATAATCAAGCGGGTCGTTTTGCTGGTCAGGATGCATTTACATTCTCGATCGCAAGTGCAACTACTGATGGCACAACACCTGCAACTGATTTAAGTGTATTGCCAGAAGGTATTTGGAGTGGCGATGTTAGCGTCCAGTTTGATGCAACATGGACTAGCTAACTTTAATTAATTAAGGAGCGAGGGACCGCTCCTTTTTTTTAGGATAAGAAATTATGAAAAAAATTATTTTTGCGTTGAATTTATCTTTAACTGTCATGATGCCCGCATATGCATTAGATATTGGAGATATATCTTCTTTTATGTATAGCGATAGTTCCGTTATCAGTAAGGAGATAAAGAACTCTACAAATACAGGTCGTCTTATCAATATCAGAGTTGAAAGAATAACAAACCCTCTAGAAGGAGGTAGAATCATTCCCATGGAGAGTAAAAACGAACTTCTTTTGACGCCAGGGAGTTTATTGCTACCCGCTAATAGTAATGAGACCATTCGTTTTTTTTACAATGGACCCACTGACGAAAAAGAACGTTACTACCGAATTCTTTGGTCCGATCAATCGTTAAGCGAAGGTAAAAGAAGCAACGCCAAGCGCCATGCTGTTGCCACAGCATCAGCGCTTATTAGTTCAATATTAGTTGTTGCTCCTCGTAAGGCTAATTATGAATACAAATATTCCACAGGAAAAATCACCAACCCTGGAAATGCGACATTACGTATTATCGCCTATGGCCCATGTTTGAAACCGACTGATGGGGAGTCTTGCAAAGAAAATTACTATCTTATGCCTGGTAAGTCGCGAACATTCACCCGAGTCAATGTTGCAGATAAGAATGGCCGTGTAGCTTTCTGGCAAGAGAATCATTTCGTTTCAGTTAAATAGTTTTGGGAGATGTTGTCTGTGCGCATTGTCGAGAATAAAACCTTCCAAGCTTGCGTAACTTATACCGCCATTTTCTTTGCTGGCATGAGTGAAGTTTACTCATCTCCTCTTCAGAGTTTACATGTTGCCGGCATTATGGTTCCTGATGCTTTTAGGAAAGCATTACAAGATGGTATGAGTATCCCTTTATTCATCCATCTGAATGGAGTTTCTGGTACGCAAGATGATCAGCGTATCGGCACAGCTTCCATTTGGCTCGATGATAATATGGTGAAAGTACGCTTAATTGAGCTTGAAGATCAGAATGGCAATGCGTCTTTGAATGATCACACACGGTCAAAAATTAATAGTCTAAAAGATATTCCGTTTAATGAAGAGTCTAAAATACCCATTACCGATAATGCCTGGTTATACCTAAACTTCCAACAACTTACATTGCAAGTAATCGTCACTCAGCAAGCACTTAAAACCCTTTTCCGCCCTAAAATGGAGGATATCGGTGAATCAAGTGCAGATGATCTTAGTAGTACAATTGGTTATAACTTTGGCATCTATAACAATAAAATGAAGGGCGGAGATAGTAGTACTTCAAATTACCTTTCATTTGATTCAGTTACAGCCCTAAAAGAGCACCATTTAATGATGAATGGCACTGTGTATGGCCTGGGATCGAACTCCCAACAGGCTCAGATCTACCGTGCCATGTACGAACGTGACTTTTCAGGCTTCAGGCTCGCCGGTGGCATGCTGGACTCCTGGAACTTACAATCTCTTGGGTCGGTCACTGCGCTACCTTCTGGAAAAATTTATGGTTTCTCCTGGGGCAACCACGCGCAGTCAACGGTCTTCAATGATTCGCACTCCGTTATCCCCGTCATTGTTTTCCTGCCCTCTGCTGGCGAAGTTCACCTTTCTCGGGATGGTAAACTTCTCAGCGTGCAGAACTTCAGCATGGGCAGTCATGAAGTTGACACCAGCGGACTCCCCTATGGCATTTACGATATCAAAGTCGATGTGATCGTTAATGGGCAATATATAAGCCAAAATATTCAACGAGTTAACAAACTTTTTGCGCGGGGTAAATCAGCAGGAATGCCATTCCGTTGGCAATTTTGGGGAGGTAATATACATATGGATCGATGGGAGAGTGGCGAAAGGGAAATCCAGAAAGCTAAAAATAGTCTCCTTGTCGGATTGTCCACTTCCGGCGGGCTTAATGCGTTAGCCTGGATGGCTTCAGCATATAACTATGACTCTGTCACTGTCGGAGAGCTTCAGCTCTCATGGCCTATTACCGAAGCTTTACAAATCAGCATGCAAAATATGTTAGCTACCGATGGATCATGGAGTTCCATTAGCAGTCTAAATGCAACTTTGCCCGGAAAATTTAGTTCTGTCTGGTTAAGCCAGGAAAAAACGTCTATTGGCAATACCCTTCGGCGTAGCGATGCTACCAATATTGCAATTGGCGCATCATTAAATCTTAATACGCTTTGGACCCGACTAGGTTCCTTCAGCGTAAGCTATAACAAAGATCGCCAACATAACAGTCATTATTATACGGCTGATTATACGCAGACCCTCTATAACGGGCAGTTCGGTTCCTTAGGTTTACGAGCAGGATTACAACGTTATCAGCACAGCAATAGTCGGCAAACAACCCGTATGCAAAAATATGTTGCTTTTGATTTTCTGCTCCCGCTCGGAAGCGCTTTTCGAGCCGGAATAACGCAGCAGAATGGCTATGCTATGGCAAACATATCAGCTCAGAAGCAGTTCGACGAGGGTGACACTATCCAAGCTATCGGTGCCGATATTTCCAGAGGCATTTCTAGAAAAAATAGTAATAATAAAAACTTGAGCGCCACGGCATGGACAAAATATGAGAGTCGCTTTTCAACCGGTACATTAAGTGTCAATAGCAGCCTTGATGGATACTTAAGCACAAATTTTACGGCTAATGGTAGTCTCGGCTGGCAAGGAAGTGAGATAGGTATGAGCGGCAGCACAGAGGGTAACGCTGGCGTGATATTACGTACTGACATTGAACATGATGGCCAACTCACTGCAAGAGTCAATGGTCGCCTTTTCCCATTATTAGGAAAACGTAACTATCTTCCTCTGGATCCTTACTCGCGTTATGAAATTGAGATTCTTAATAGTAAAAAATCTATCGATAGCTATAACATCGCAAATGGCAGAAAAGGGCAATTTACACTCTATCCGGGCAACGTTGTAACCATGGTGCCCGAAATTAAACAGATGGTAACCGTTTCGGGCCGGATACGCGCTGAGGACGGAACATTACTTGCCAATGCTCACATCAACAACCATATTGGAAGAACACGCACGGATAGCAATGGCGAGTTCGTGATGGATATTGATAAGAAATTTCCTACCGTTGATTTCAATTACGATGATAATAAACTTTGCGAGGCAAATCTGGATATAAGTAATGCGCGTGGGGCTGTTTGGGTAGGTGATATTATTTGCCAGGGGTTAAAAACGTTCGCCAGCGCTATGGTTGATGGAGAGATAAATGAAGGTTAATTTATATTGGCTTTTAGCTTTTGTTTCGCTCCTCTTAACAGTTAATATTGTTGAAGCTGCCATGAACAAAACCGTCTTTTCCGATGCTCCTACTCGTGAATATATTTTCGTAGAAAATAATAACAACGATAATTTTTTCGTTACTCCTACTGGTGCCCTCGATCCACGGATGACAGGCTCTAACCGTTGGACGGGCCTAAAATACAATGGTTCCGGAACCATTTACCAGCAGAGCCTTGGCTATATTGACAACGGCTATAATACGCTTTTATTGAGCAACCGTCGTTTCGATATGTGGCTTGAAAACGCGCCGACATCACATTTAATTACTGGGTTACGCTGCATTAATTGGTATAAAGGCTGCGATATGGCGACAAGCTTGATTCTGCCAGAAGCTACAGATGCAGCAGGATTTTATGGTGTCTCTGTCCCGTCAGGTGGTGCTAAATGGATGCATGGAATGATGAGCGATCAATTCTATCATTATCTTAATAACGCCTCCGTAGGGAGTAACTTCACCATGACCATTAATACTTGTACGACTGCAGAAAGTTACAGCGCTCATTTTGGTCAACGCTGTCGCAATATGACCTCAGGTAACTGGTACGTTCGTAAAGTCTCTTATACAAAAGGTGCTCATCTCAAGTTTGAAAATACTAACGGGATTACGGAAGTTTTCATTAATAGCGATGGAGTTCCGACGCTCGGCGAAGGAAACTCAAGCTGTTACCCCCTGGTTATCGGAAAAACCTCTGGCCTGGCCTGTAAAATGCTTACCTATTCCCTGCGTGATAATGGGATGAGTAATTCAACAATAAAAGTTTTCCCATCAATAAACAAACCCGCTCTCGAATCAGTGATAAATGCTGAAGATATGCAATTTAGTCTCGATAGCAACACCTGGAAAACAGTAAGCAAAACGAGTCACTACTTTACTTTTAATGAACTCAAAGGAAAAAGAAGTGTTTATATTTTTCTTTCACAAAATTTTTTCAAGCAAATGGTTAAATTAGGTATCAGCGACAGCAATACAAACGACCTTTTTAATTTCAGAATGCATAATGCCCTTGCACCTGAATCCGGTTGGTATGAATTTTCTACATCCAACCAGCTTATTATTAAACCAAGGGATTTTAGTGTGAGCATAATTTCTAAAGATTATGTCCAAAATCCCTCTCGTACAGGGAAAATCGGTAGAAATAGTCCTTCACTTGATTTTGATTATATCGTAACGACAAATGGCAAGACCTCGGCTGATGAAGTACTAATCAGCGTAACAGGACCTACACAAAAAATTTACGGGCGTTCATGGTGTATATTTAAATCTTTAGATAGCTTAACTCAGGTTCCTTTTCCAGCGTCATTAACTTATAAAACCAGAAATGGGGTTAATAAAACCTATGATGTCGGCTGCGATGGGCTATGGCGTGATATGACAGATGCCTTTTGGTTAACAACACCCTGGTTTAGCTCAAATGGGGCTATGGGATTGATGAACAAATCAAACGTCCGCTTTTCCATTCCTATGAACGATGAACGCTCTTTGTATACATTAAATCAATCAACATGGTTCGGGGATGTTAGCGCATCGGGAGAAATTAGAATTAAGGCGACCTGGCGGAATGTTAATTAAAAAAGTTATAAATTACACCTGCTTGCTTTTTTTGCTTGCTCCTTTTTTTGCGAATGCTATATATGTTGGCAATCAAACCTTTTCGATTGATGCTGAAAGCAATATGTTCGCAAAATTGGTGATGAATAATAATAAATCCGCTCGTCTCTATCGTATAACTATCAGGGCAATCGACAGCCCAGGTATATCCGAAGTTTATTCTCAACCTGCTGACGGGGAGCTATTGTTCGCACCTCGACAAATGATGCTGCAATCAGGAGAAAGCGATTTTTTCAAGTTTTATTACCATGGCCCTGCAGATGATAAAGAACGTTACTACCGCGTTGCATTCGAAGAGATACCACCTCAGAACAGAACATCAAAAAATGCTAATGACAGCATTATAAGTATGGTCCCGGTCATCGTGATGGACACCATTCTTGTAGTGAGACCTCGTAAGATAAATTTCAAATGGTCTCTGGACCACTCCAAAGGAGAGGTTGCGAATAATGGAAATACATGGTTTAAGGCGCTATTAAAACCCGGATGTGGAGCAAACGAAGATGCCAGTACGACATGGTATCTTCGGCCCGGTGAATCACTCCACAGTGGTCATGTAAAAAAGGCAGGTGAAATTTTCATACTTTATAACGATGCTTTTATAAAAATTCATGATGATTGCACCTAACGCATAACTGATTTTTATATTTCATGGAATCATTATCTGTACAACCATACCGATATAATCGGATTGCTGGTAAGTTTAACTACGATTTCACTTCAGTATTAGTCACGTTAAACTCTTATATAAGAAAATTGATGATTTGAGATCTTAAAGCCGCCTAATCAATATTCATTTAAGTCATAAAAAATCATGGAAATTGCGCCCCCATCATGTTGAAATTACCGGATGGAGTAATGGCTGTCTTAAATATGGAATGTTGATAAGGAACTCAGCTTTCGCTGCGTTGATAGGCATATGCACTGGATTATAAACGAATATATTGAATTCAGGCCCGTTTTAAAGAAATTGACCTCCCTTAAAAACCCTGAAGTAAGTGTGATCTTAACCACACCAGCAAGTCGGTGTCTTCTGTTATTACTTGAAGCCTCTCCCGATATCGTCTTACAGCAAGATTTTTTCAAGAAAGTATGGGAAGAGGAAGGTATGTTGGTTCCTGCTAATACTCTCTATCAGAACATTTCTATTGTCCGCCGCGGCTTGCGTGCAGTGGGCGATACAGATCAAAAGCTCATCGCTACCATCCCTCGTAAAGGCTTTCAAATTGATGATGGCGTCAGGATCCTTAAACAAGAGGATATTGTAAAGGCAGATAATACGATTGAGCTTCCTGCTATTGACGTCCCGAGCTCAGATGAGCCTGAAAAGATCGCAGTTTCAGAGGATGAGGATGCTTCACCCGAGCCTGTATTAACACCGACTTCCCAACCATTACCTGGTGAAGATGAGAATAGAATTAAGAACTTACTTTTGCCTCTCCTGCTCATTCTTATCTCTTTTATTACTGGCTTTATTGTCACGAGCTTCATTTGGTACAGACATGTTGAACCTGCCTTCTTCAACACTTATACGCTTATAGAAACTGACAACGGTTGTCATCTTCACACCATAAATGACATTCATGATAACAATAATCCCTATTCAAAATATAAGTCCTTAATTCTGGATACGGGCTTAAGTTGCAAAAGTTATCCCTGGGTCTATTTCCCTCTTTCCGTTACCTCCCCTACTTTGACTGCGTTAGCTTGTAAAAATAAATATACAACGGAATCTTCGCCAGGATGTATCTCTCTTCATATTACCGGAATCAACCGAGATGACTAAAAAGAGGGTTAGCTTATTAATAATTTGTCTGTTAGCAGGTCTCGGATTCGGCTATTTGTACCTTATGGTAACGACACACTTCCGCGCTGCAGAAACCTGCACGGCGGTTGTTGTTGTGTTTAACAAGGACGCGCAAGCTAATTTGACACTCGACTTTATGTACAACAGACGAACCCTGAGCGGTATCGTCTCTGTTAGCGGGCGTTACCGTGATCCCAACCATACGGAGGGTACAATAAGGAGGGATGTCGCTTATACGTGGGTTGAGAACAAAAATACTTTTCACCTTTTATCAACCAATATTAATAAGGTCGATAATGTTGAAAGTTTACCTGAGGATGTCATCGCTACTGTCCTGCCGGCATTCTACGTTTACCCTAACAGACGGGTGAATTATGCAATTCAACCGCAAGGTAGTAGCAGCTTTCTGTTCAGTGTTGGTAAACGCCCATTGTTTGTCTGTACCAGGTGATCAACGTACATGAAAGGCAGCAGAGACGTAAGTTGGCTATTTGATAGTTTTTAGCGGCGTATAAAAGGGGGGTTACTTGCTAAGCAAAAAAAACAAGGGGTTACCTTTCGGTAACCCCTTATCAGATATGGCGGAAGCGCAGAGATTCGAACTCTGGAACCCTTTCGGGTCGCCGGTTTTCAAGACCGGTGCCTTCAACCGCTCGGCCACACTTCCGGTGTGAGGCGCACTATAAACATCCCTGCCCCTCATGTAAAGCGTGACAATGTTCGTTTGCGTGAAAAACAACCAAAAACAGGTTGATCGCTTTAAACATCAACACAGTGCTCAATAAAGAAGCGGATAAGGACAGCGTTTTAATGTTTTTTGATGTACATATCTTGCGTGAGATAGTAACCCAGCGGATCGGGATTGAAACCGCCCACCCATGGTTTCACCAAATGCGTACGGACATAGTGATAAACAGGGATTGCCGGTACATCACGCGCCAGAAGATCTTCTGCTTGCTGATAATATTTTCCTCGCTCAGCAACATCTTTCGCCTTCGCTGCATTATCCAGCGCCTCGTCATAGGCTGAATTGCTGTACTTACTGGTATTCTCACTACTTCCGGTACGGAAGTTGTTCAGGAAGGTCGCCGCATCATCGTAATCCGCAATCCATGCATAGCGCACTGCGTCAAAATTGCCGGTATGCATCGTATCCAGCATTGTTTTCCACTCCTGATTCTGCAGCTTTGCCTCTACGCCAAGATTTTTTTTCCACATTGAACTCGCAGCAATGGCAATCCGTTGATGCGTCTCCATCGTGTTGTAGAGAAGGTTAAAACTTAGAGGGTGCGCTTCATTGAAGCCCGCCTCGTTTAACAATTTCTTCGCCTCTGCAAGGCGTTTTTCACGCGGCCATGTGGAATAATCTGGCGGAGATAACTTCACTCCGCCGATTTCTGGCTGGCTGATGACCCATGCCGGCCTTTGACCCTGCGCCATCACTTTGTCAGCAATAATATCTTTATCTAACCCCATATTGAGCGCGCGGCGCAGACGTGGATCGTTGAAGGGGGGTTTAGTGGTATTGAACTCGTAATAATAGGTCGCCAGTTGAGGCTCAACGCTGACCTGCTCGCCAAATGTTTTACGTAGCTGGGCAAACTGATTCACAGGAATTGTGTAGGTAATATCAATTTCCCCGGCCTTAAAGCGGTTTACATCTGCAGTTTCCGCGCTGATAGGTAGATAGGTGACTTTATTGATCACTGTCGCCTTATTGTTCCAGTAGCGCGTGTTACGTTCCGCCACGATGCGCTCGTTGACCACCCAATCAGTCACTTTATACGCTCCGCTGGTGACGATATGTTCCGGTTTTGTCCATTTATCACCGAAGCGGTTAACCAGCACTGGATCGATCGGAACCATTGAGGGGTGAGCCAACATAGATAAAAAAGAGGCTGTCGGTTGAGTCAGGGTAACCTCAAGAGTCGAGTCATCCACTGCTTTTACACCCAGCGAATCAACTGGTTTTTTACCTTGTGCGATATCTTCTGCATTGAGGATATGCATATTGCCCGGATAGCTGGCGTAAGGAGAGGCCGTTTTCGGATCAACAAGACGCTGCCAACTCCAGACCACATCTTTAGCTGTAATTGCCGTACCATCCGACCAGGTGATCCCCGGGCGTAAATGAAACGTCCAGACAGTATTATTTTTGTTTTCCCATTTTTCGGCTAAAAGCGGCTCAATAGAACCATCCTTTTTGACTGCCAGCAACCCATCGAACATATCGCGAATAATATTGAACTCGATGTCACTCTCAACTTTATGCGGGTCCAACGATGCCGGCTCGCTGCCGTTGTTACGCACTAATTCCTGTTTTGCCGCCAGTTCAACCCCCGCGGGTACGCTTGCCGCATAAGCCTGGGTCGTTGCGCACATCATCCCGACTGCCAATAAAACGTGAGTTATGTTGTTTAGTGTTTGTGGTTTCATATCCATTCGCCTTTGAAATTTGTTATATAACGACGCCTTTACACTCTTAACGTGCTAAAGATTAGACGGCAAAACATTTCGAGCGATATAAGAGATAAATATGGCTCTGCATCACATTTGTTCCCAGAATCTTCTAATCACATTTTTTATCGATAAAACAGGCATCGGCAGCCGCTGCGATGAGTAAAGATGGGTAAAACGTCTTTTACCGCAAGCAAGACTTTCCTAGACTCCACTTCTAATTACATCTGTCATAAGAGAGTGGCTTATGGATCGTCTAATTACTTCTTCGCGTGACCGCAGCTCGCTGCTGAGCACGCACAAAGTTCTTCGTAATACCTATTTCCTGCTCAGTCTGACACTGGCTTTTTCTGCGATCACAGCAACTGCAAGTACCGTACTGATGCTCCCTTCGCCGGGGCTTATCCTTACGCTGGTTGGGATGTATGGTTTGATGTTCTTAACCTACAAACTGGCGAATAAGCCGAGCGGTATTATTGCTGCGTTTGCTTTTACCGGCTTCCTTGGGTACATCCTTGGTCCAATGCTGAACGCGTATTTGTCTGCCGGGATGGGTGACGTCATTGCGCTGGCGCTTGGCGGTACCGCACTGGTCTTTTTCTGCTGCTCAGCCTATGTGCTGACTACCCGTAAGGATATGTCCTTCCTGGGCGGTATGCTGATGGCCGGCATCGTGGTTGTGCTAATCGGTATGGTTGCGAATATTTTCCTTCAGCTTCCTGCCCTGCACCTGGCAATCAGCGCAGTATTTATTCTGATCTCTACCGGCGCGATTTTGTATGAAACCAGCAATATCATTCATGGTGGCGAAACGAACTATATCCGTGCGACCGTGAGTCTCTATGTATCGCTCTACAACATCTTTGTTAGCCTGCTGAGTATTCTGGGCTTCGCCAGCAGAGACTAAAGCCAATCCCTTCTCCATCAGGCCCCGCTTATGCGGGGCTTTGTTTTTTGTTACACTCCCGCCGTCATAAACAGCCGTTGTGGAAACTATGTTGATCTTTGAAGGTAAAGAAATCGAAACAGATAGCGAAGGTTATTTAAAAGAAACTTCGCTGTGGAGCGAGGCTCTGGCAGAGGCGATTGCAGAGAAAGAGAGCATTTCTCTCTCCCCTGAACATTGGGAAGTGGTGCGTTTCGTGCGCGGCTTTTATCTGGAGTTCAATACTTCACCTGCTATTCGCATGCTGGTAAAGGCAATGGCCAATAAATATGGCGAAGAGAAAGGCAACAGCCGCTATCTCTATCGCCTCTTTCCAAAAGGCCCGGCTAAACAGGCCACGAAAATTGCAGGCCTGCCTAAACCGGTTAAGTGCATCTAGTAGCGGATCCCAAAATCGCTCCACGCTTTGTCGGGTTGATGAGGCTCGGTCAAAACCTTATCGACCCGCGCGCTACGCGGCCCACCCGCTTTTAACCACTCAATCAGTTTGTTGACATTCTCCGCCTCACCGCAGGCAACCACCTCAACACTGCCATCATCCAGATTTCGCGCATATCCGACTAATCCCAGACGCTGCGCTTCGTGTTGTGTGGTGTAGCGAAATCCAACACCTTGTACGCTGCCGTGTACCCAGGCGATTGTGCAAACTTGAGCCATATCTTATCTCCATCAATGCGGGCGCGTTGCATTTACCCGGCGAACCCGTGACAATAGCGCCCATTTTCTTCAGCCGACAGAATAGCCAAATATGAGTGTACGTTTAGTGTTAGCCAAAGGACGCGAGAAGTCATTATTGCGTCGTCATCCCTGGGTGTTTTCCGGCGCCGTAGCGCGAATGGAAGGCAAAGCCAGCCTCGGAGAAACCGTGGATATCGTCGATCATCAGGGTAAATGGCTGGCCCGCGGAGCGCTCTCTCCCGCTTCACAAATCCGCGCGCGCGTCTGGACCTTTGATAAAGACGAAAGCGTTGATATCGACTTCTTCACCCGCCGTTTACAGCAAGCGCAGCAGTGGCGTAACTGGCTCGCCGGGCGTGATGGTCTGGACAGCTATCGTCTGATTGCGGGCGAATCTGACGGCTTACCCGGTGTAACGATTGACCGTTTCGGCAATTTTTTGGTGCTGCAACTTCTGAGCGCCGGAGCGGAATATCAGCGTCCGGCACTCCTTTCTGCACTACAAACGCTCTATCCGGAATGCGCTATTTACGATCGCAGTGATGTCGCGGTGCGAAAAAAAGAGGGACTGGAGTTAACACAAGGTACGGTGTCAGGCGAGCTGCCTCCGCCGCTGTTACCTATCGAAGAGAACGGCATGAAGCTGTTTGTTGATATTCAGGGCGGCCATAAGACAGGTTATTACCTCGACCAACGCGACAGCCGCCTGGCGACACGTCGCTACGTGGCTGACAAACGCGTACTTAACTGCTTCTCTTACACTGGCGGCTTTGCCGTCTCCGCACTGATGGGCGGCTGTCGCGAGGTCGTTAGCGTTGATACCTCACAGGAAGCGCTGGACGTTGCGAAGCAGAACGTTACCCTGAATAAGCTTGATCTGAGCAAAGCGGAGTTTGTACGCGATGATGTGTTCAAACTGCTGCGTAAATATCGCGATCAGGGCGAAACCTTCGATGTGATTGTGATGGATCCGCCGAAATTCGTTGAAAACAAAAGCCAGCTAATGGGTGCCTGCCGCGGCTACAAAGATATCAACATGCTGGCTATTCAGTTGCTCAATCCCGGCGGCGTGCTGCTGACCTTCTCCTGCTCAGGTTTGATGACCACCGATTTATTTCAGAAAATCATCGCTGATGCCGCCTTAGATGCCGGGCGTGATATACAATTTATAGACCAGTTCCGTCAGGCCGCCGATCACCCGGTGATCGCAACCTACCCGGAAGGGCTTTATCTGAAAGGGTTTGCCTGTCGCGTCATGTAAGTTGAAATCTGGAGCCGCGTCCCCATATTTGGGGTTATCAAAGGTTCCCGGGAGGTGACAATGATAGCCAGCAAATTCGGTATCGGTCAGCAGGTTCGCCACTCACTGCTGGGGTATCTTGGCGTAGTGGTCGATATCGACCCAGAGTACTCGCTTGATGAGCCGTCAGCAGACGAGCTGGCAGTCAATGACGAGTTACGCATACTGCCCTGGTACCATGTAGTGATGGAGGATGACGACGGTCAACCCGTTCACACTTATCTGGCCGAAGCGCAGCTCACCAGCGAAATAACGGATGAGCACCCCGAACAGCCCTCAATGGATGAACTGGCGCGGACCATTCGGCGCCAGCTGCAGGCTCCAAGATTGCGAAACTGATCGTACCCCGCAACCAGCGGGGTATTTTTTTATTTCGCCAAACCCAGGCGCGGAATTTCAATCGCCGGGCAGCGATCCATCACTACGTTCAACCCCGCTTCCTGCGCCAGCACAGCAGCCTGTTCGTTAATCACGCCCAGTTGCATCCATAACGTTTTCGCCCCTACGGCAATCGCCTCTTGCGCGACGTCCCATGCGGCCTCGGAGTTACGGAACACATCCACCATATCAATTTTCTCTGGCACATCTGCCAGCGTCGCATACCCCTGCTGACCCAACAGCGTCGTTCCGGCCACTTTTGGTGAGACTGGGATCACATGATAGCCCTGATCTAACAGGTACTTCATGACGCGGTAACTGGGACGATCGGGTTTGTCGCTTGCTCCAACCAGAGCGATGGTATGCGTAGCGCGTAAAATCTCGGCAATATCGTTCTCTTTCATCATTTCCTCCGCTTGATTTCACAAAGTGTAAATCAATCGGGGTAACTCAACCATTTTCTGTTTTTTTTATTCGCTTCTCTTGCAGCATCAAGTGCTTCCAGTAATCTGTAGCAAACATCACTGACGGAAATAGATCATGGAATCAACCACTCGCACGCTACCCGTACGCAAGAATATCGCCCTTGTCGCGCACGATCACTGCAAGCAGTTGTTAATGAAATGGGTTGAGCGGCACCAGCCCGTGCTGGCAGCACATCAACTCTATGCAACCGGCACTACCGGTAATTTGATTCAACGCGCAACTGGGCTGGAAGTGAATGCAATGCTGAGCGGCCCGATGGGTGGCGATCAGCAGGTCGGCGCGCTCATCTCGGAAGGTAAAATCGACGTACTCATTTTCTTCTGGGATCCGCTTAATGCCGTCCCTCACGATCCTGATGTAAAAGCCCTGCTTCGCCTGGCGACGGTATGGAATATTCCTGTGGCAACCAACCTTTCAACCGCCGATTTTATTATCGAATCCCCGCAATTTAATCACAGCGTTGATATTTTGATTCCAGATTATCAGCGCTATCTGGCTGAACGGTTGAAGTAACGTCAGGCGGCACCCGCCGCCTGAGTTCAGGGCTTTCTGGCAACGGGCACATCCAGCGATTTGAGTATTTCAACAAAGCGTGAAGGTTCCTCTTTGTTGAACAGCAACCAAACGCGATGACGTGCTCGCGTCAGTGCAACATAGAGCAGACGACGCTCCTCTGCGTCAGGAAACTCCTCTTCCGCAGGCAAAAGCGCCTGTTCCATAATCGATTCCCGCGCTGGCGCAGGAAACCCATCTTGCCCCTCTTTTAGGCCAACAATAATGACATAATCGGCCTGCTGCCCTTTACTGGCATGAACCGTCATAAAATCCAGCTGCAGTTTCGGCCATCGCGTTGCCGCTTTGTCCAGGCTTTTTGGCCTGGCGTGATGATAACGGGCCAATACCAGGATGCGCTCCTCCGGCTTCGCGAAACCGCTTAGCTTATCGAGCAGCGCATCGAGTTGATCTTCTGCCAGCAGCGTTACGGATTTTTTATCACCTGCCAGCAAGCTGTTAAGCGGCTTGGCAAGCTGCGAGGGGTTTTGCTGAATAAAGCGGTTCGCCACTTCACCGATGCGGGAATTAAAGCGATAGGTTGTATCAAGGGCGCAGAGATCGCCTTCACCAAAATAGTGGTGAAACGCAGTGGTAAGGGAAAGTTGCGCGCCGCTGAAGCGGTATATCGCCTGCCAGTCATCGCCGACTGCAAAAAGTGTTGTTTGCGTATTTTGTTTGCGTAACGCCGCCAGTAGCGCAGCGCGCTGGGGTGAAATGTCCTGGAACTCATCCACCAGAATATGCTTCCACGGGCTGATAAAGCGCCCTTTTTCCAGCACATTGATGGCCTGATGAATAAGCCCCGAAAAGTCGACGGCGTTCTCTTCCTTAAGCGCGCTCTTCCATGCTTTCAGCAATGGCGCCATCAATTTGATGCGTTTGGCAAAGAGATCGCGTATCTCATCCGGTGCGCTGGCAATCATTTCCGCCTGAGCACCGCCATGCATGCGCATCAAACTTATCCAGCGATCCAAACGTGGTGCAACGCGCCGCTGCAACGCCTCATCATCCCAATAATTCCCTTCAGGAATCTGCCAGTTCAGCTCCTCTTCCAGCCACTGACGCCACCCTTTTGCCTGCGCTTTTTTCTCGCTGCACTGCTGCACCCAGGTTTGGGTTAACAGCGTCAGTCGTGCGGCAGTATTGTTTTCCAGCTCGCTCAATGCAGGCACTTTCTTGCTGCCTTGCTGAATGATGTACAGAGCCAGTGCATGAAAAGTCCGCGCAGTGATCTCATCGGTATGCAGCCGCTCGCGAATACGCTCATCCATCTCCTGCGCTGCTTTACGGCCAAAGGCGAGCAGAAGAATTTGATCGGCAGAGGCCTCACCGCGTGCCAGTAGCCAACCGGCACGCGCCACCAGCACGGAAGTTTTACCGCTGCCAGCGCCAGCCAATACCAGAAGAGAGTGCTCACCATTGACCACTGCCCTCGCTTGCGCCGGATTTAGAGGCGAGCTTTCAACCTGTTCAAAAAAGGTCGCATACTGCTTCAGCATCGTTTCGGTAAAGGCTTGATTATGTTCTGCCCGACGCCCTTCAACATCCTGTAGCCATGCCTGGCACTGTTGCCAGAGCGTGCGACAATTATCAAACTCCGACAGACGACTGGTGGGTATCGGAAGCGCAGCGAAAGCTTCCTGCAACTGGCGCTGTACGCCGGTCAACTGGTTACGCGTCAACCATCTGGATGGATCAATACGTTCAGAGATAAGTGTCAACTGGCCCGACAGGAGTTCAGCTGCCACCTCGCTCATCTCCGCGCTCCAGCTGCACCAGCGCTCATTCAGAAGGTGGTAAAAACGCTGCGTGTCACTCCACTCAGTGCCATGCAAGCGCACCACTTTGTTATCAGCCAACTGAAACTCCATCTCTCCCCAAACCATGCCCCGCTTACACTCAATCGCTAATAATTGATTAAAGGGAATGAGGTATTCATGGCGGTCGCCCGCTACTTTTATACCTGCATGCAGGATGGTCGCGCGATCGTACGGGTGCTGTGCCAGGCGTTTTCCCAGGGAAGTCGCTTTCAGTTCCATCTCTTGGTGATCTCAGCTTGTGACAATTATTGCCAGTTTACCTGTCAGAGAATTGGTGCTCCAGTCCAAAAAATCGTTACAATTGCCGGAACGATCAATACCCGGAACTCAACTGAGGTTTTATGCGTACCATTTTGAATATCCTGAATTTTGTCCTCGGTGGTTTTGCCACAACACTGGGCTGGCTGGTGGCAACCATTGTTAGCGTGTTGTTAATCGTGACCCTTCCGCTCACGCGCTCATGCTGGGAGATCACTAAGTTATCCCTTATTCCGTGGGGAAATGAGGCGGTCCACGTCGATGAACTCTCTCCAGACGGCAGAAATGGTCTGCTAAACGCAGGGGGAACCTTACTGAATGTTGTCTGGTTTATCCTGTTCGGCTGGTGGCTTTGCGTGATGCATATTATTGCCGGCGTGGCTCAATGCCTGACAATTATTGGTATCCCGGTTGGCGTGGCGAATTTTAAAATCGCCGCTATCGCATTGTGGCCGGTGGGGCGTCGTGTTGTTTCCGTTGAAACGGCACGGGCTGCACGTGAAGCCAACGCGCGTCGTCGTTTTCAGTAATCGGATCCCCTGCCCTATGTTGAGCCCCTTGCTTCGTCGTTACACCTGGAACAGCGCCTGGCTATATAACGTCAGGATCTTTATCGCCCTTTGCGGCACCGCCGCGTTACCGTGGCACCTTGGCGAAGTTAAACTGACCATTCCATTAACCCTCGGCGTGGTTGCTGCGGCGCTGGCCGACCTCGATGACCGTCTTACCGGGCGGTTAAAAAACCTGGTCATTACGCTGGTCTCCTTTTTTATCGCCTCGGCATCGGTGGAGTTACTATTCCCCTGGCCATGGCTCTTCGCACTTGGCCTGGTCAGCTCCACTATCGGCTTTATTTTGCTGGGAGGGTTAGGTCAACGATATGCCACTATTGCCTTTGGTGCGCTGCTGATTGCCGTTTACACCATGCTGGGCGTGTCGCTTTTCGAGCACTGGTACCAGCAACCTCTGCTGTTGCTGGCTGGCGCCGTGTGGTTCAACCTCCTGACGCTGGTCGGGCATCTTGTTTTCCCCATTCGCGCGCTGCAGGACAACCTGGCGCGCTGCTATGAGCAGCTAGCGCACTACCTGGAACTGAAATCACGCCTTTTCGATCCTGATATTGAGGAAGCCAGCCAGGCACCTTTATATGAACTCGCCTTATCTAATGGCCAACTGGTTACCACGCTTAATCAGACAAAGGGCACAATGCTCACCCGTTTACGGGGCGATCGTGGGCAGCGAAGTACGCGTCAGGCGCTGCATTACTACTTTGCAGCACAAGATATCCATGAACGCGCGAGCTCATCGCACATTCAGTATCAAACCCTGCGCGAGCATTTTCGCTATAGCGACGTGATGTTCCGCTTTCAACGTCTTCTTTCGATGCAATCTCAGGCCTGCGCGCAGCTCTCCCGCGCGATTTTGCTGCGTGAGCCCTATCAGCATGACAGCCGGTTTGAACGGGTATTCCTTCACCTTGACGCCGCGCTGGCGCGGATAAAAAACAGCGGGGAAACGACTCCCGAACATGTTAAAGCGCTCGGTTTTTTACTCGACAATCTGCGCGCGATCGACGCGCAACTGGCAGCAATTGAATCAGGACAGCCTCATCCTCAGGCTCATGGCGAGACGGAAAATCAGCTCGCCGACGACAGCCTGAACGGCTTTCACGACGTCTGGTTACGCCTGCGCCAAAATCTGACGCCCGAATCTGCCCTGTTTCGCCATGCGGTGCGTATGTCGGTGGTGCTCTGTATCGGCTACGCTTTTATCCATCTCACCGGTTTACAACATGGCTACTGGATCCTGTTAACCAGCCTGTTCGTTTGCCAGCCGAACTATAATGCCACGCGCCATCGTCTGAGCTTGCGCGTCATCGGCACGCTGGTAGGTGTCGCTATCGGTTTGCCGGTACTCTATTTTGTTCCTTCCCAAGAGGGACAGTTGCTGCTGATTGTTATTACTGGCGTGCTCTTTTTCTCATTCCGCACGGTGCAATACGCTCATGCCACAATGTTCATCACGCTGCTGGTTTTGCTCTGTTTCAACCTGCTCGGGGAAGGGTTTGAAGTCGCTATTCCACGCATTATCGATACGTTGATTGGCTGCGCTATCGCCTGGGCGGCAGTAAGCTTTATCTGGCCGGACTGGCGCTTCAGGAACCTGTCGAGCGTCACGGAGAAAGCATTTAACGCCAACTGCCGTTATCTTGACGCGATCCTCGAGCAGTATCATCAAGGACGTGATAATCGCCTTGCCTATCGCATCGCCAGGCGTAACGCTTACAACCGCGATGCCGAGCTGGCTTCGGTAGTATCGAATATGTCTTCGGAACCGGGTACTTCACCTGAGCTCCGTGAAGTGGCGTTCAGATTGCTGTGCCTTAATCAGACTTTTATAAGCTACATTTCTGCGCTGGGTGCGCATCGCGAGCAATTAACCCAACCTGAAGTGTTGCGTCTACTGGATGACGCGGTGTGTTACGTGGATGATGCCCTCCACCATTCGCCTGCCGATCAGGGGCGGGTGCAGGATGCGCTTGCTGATTTATCGCAGCGCATCAAGCAACTGGATCCGCGCCCCGACAGCAAAGAGCCGCTTGTATTACAACAGGTTGGCCTGTTGATAGCGTTATTGCCGGAAGTTTCTCGTTTAAAAAGCCAAATAGTCTAGAGAGGGTTAGCTCCTTTATTGATCACATCATTAGACCACTCAAGCAGCGCCTGGCGACGACTTGCCGGAAGCGCTGCTTCATGAATGCCGACGATGGCCCCTTCCAGTGCAAATAACACTTTTACACTGAGTTGTTTATTCATTTTCCGAAGTCTGAGCCAGCAAACTTTCGCACCAAGTAGCCGCAGGATTTGCGCATCTTTGATGCCGGCCTGCTGCAATTGAAACTCGAGTTGACTGGAAAGATTGGGTAGATCGCGCAGGCGAAAAAGTTTTTCGCGCTGTGTTTTCTCCCGCCGTGCTGCATCAAGCGCAAGTGTAGAAAGCTTCAGCAGCAAGCCGCGGTCACCCCATACATTGTCGCTGACATAGAAATAATTTAACGATATCTGACGCCCCCGCTTGTTGAGACTTAAAAGCGGTGCACGCCGGACGACGTCATACTGCGCGCTTTCATCACAGGCGCGTAAGTAGAGTTTCCCCTCGGCTATCATCGCAAAAACGATGTTATCCACTGCAAGGCTATAACCACCAAAGTGGGCGCGATGGCTAATTTGTCCGAGTGAAGTGAGATATTCGCGCGATTGATATATCCGTTGATAAGATAGGTCTTCCATGATTTTTCCTTTATAAATCACCTGGTAATGCGTTTTTCCGTAAGCGGATCCAGTAATCAGGAACATAGGCAACTGCGCGCGCGACGGCAAGCAAATTTTGTATTGAGCCGCATCCACAAAACAAAAATGCGAGATGCTTTCAGAAATTGAGGTTGATCTTTAAACACTCAACAGGTACTGTATGTTTATACAGTAACTCAGAGGGCTGGATTGCTTATGCACACTTCAGGCTATGCAAATCGTTCTAAAACATCCGCTTCCGCGATTAACACATTGAACCAGAGCGAATCGAATACTCTCGCTACCGGGCTGATTAGCGAAGTGGTTTACCATGAAGACCAGCCCATGATGACTCAGTTATTATTGCTGCCACTGCTACAGCAGCTTGGTCAACAGTCACGCTGGCAGCTGTGGTTAACACCGCAACAGAAATTAAGCCGTGAATGGGTTCAGTCTGCTGGCTTGCCGCTGACCAAAGTAATGCAGATTAACCAACTCTCTCCCGGGGTTACGCTGGACTCTATGATCCGGGCGTTACGTACCGGTAATTTCAGCGTTGTCATTGGCTGGCATACTGAGGAGTTGACGGAAGATGAACATCGCCGCCTGGCGTCGGCAGCCGAAGAAGGTAATGCGATTGGCTTTGTTATGCGTCCAATTCGTCGCAATCCCCTCGCTGCGAGACAGCTTTCCGGGATAAAAATTCACTCAAATTTGTATCATTGAGTAAATTTAGGAGTTTTCCTGGGATTATTTTTCGCCGCTTCCAGTATCCCCTATTTATTAGCTAAATAGAGCCGCAAAGCTTGTGCGGCGTGGTTTGCCATACATCAATGATGAACGATATCTGAGCACAAATGTTAAATTTTGTGTACACAAAGCCTTTTTTTTCATATGCCTGACGGACTTCACACTTGTAAGTTTCCAACTACGTTGTAGACTTTACATCGCCAGGGGTGCTCGGCATAAGCCAAAGATATCGGTAAAGATATCTGCAGAGTTGTCAGTGAGCAATGCCCCCGGTGAAGGATTTAACCGTGACTTCTCGACGAGATTTCCATGGCGATTTTTGGATGATAACGAGGCGCAAAAAATGAAAAAGACAGCTATCGCGATTGCAGTGGCACTGGCTGGCTTCGCTACCGTAGCGCAGGCCGCTCCGAAAGATAACACCTGGTACACCGGTGCTAAACTGGGCTGGTCTCAGTTCCACGATGTTGGTAACAACCAGATCCCTAACAATGGCCCGACTCACGAGAGCCAGTTAGGCGCTGGTGCGTTCGGTGGTTATCAGGTTAACCCGTACGTTGGCTTTGAAATGGGCTATGACTGGCTGGGTCGCATGCCGTACAAAGGCAGCGATGTAAACGGCGCATTCAAAGCTCAGGGCGTTCAGCTGACCGCTAAACTGGGTTACCCGATTGCTGATGACGTTGATCTGTACACCCGTCTGGGTGGTATGGTTTGGCGTGCAGACGCTAAAAACAACCAGGGCTTCAAAGATCACGATACCGGCGTTTCTCCGGTCTTCGCTGGTGGTGTTGAGTGGGCAGTTACCCGTGATATCGCTACCCGTCTGGAATACCAGTGGACCAACAACATTGGTGACGCGAACACCGTTGGTGGTCGTCCGGACAACGGTCTGCTGAGCTTAGGTGTTTCTTACCGTTTCGGTCAGCAGGAAGATTCCGCACCGGTAGTTGCTCCGACTCCGGCACCGGCTCCGGAAGTACAGACCAAGCACTTCACTCTGAAGTCTGACGTTCTGTTCACCTTCAACAAAGCTACCCTGAAACCGGAAGGTCAGCAGGCGCTGGATCAGCTGTACAGCCAGCTGAGCAACCTGGATCCGAAAGACGGTTCCGTAGTGGTTCTGGGCTTCACCGACCGCATCGGTTCTGACTCTTACAACCAGGGTCTGTCTGAGAAACGTGCTCAGTCCGTTGTTGATTACCTGGTTTCTAAAGGTATCCCGGCTAACAAAATCTCCGCACGTGGCATGGGTGAATCTAACCCAGTTACCGGCAACACCTGTGACAACGTGAAAGCACGCGCTGCTCTGATCGATTGCCTGGGTCCGGATCGTCGCGTTGAGATCGAAGTTAAAGGTATCAAAGACGTTGTAACTCAGCCGCAGGCTTAAGTTCTCCGTCAGAAAAAACCCCGCCATTGCGCGGGGTTTTTTATTATGTAGCGTTTGAAAATGGGAGGAATCAGGAAGGCGGTTGACTACTCTTTTCCGAGCAGCGCCTGCAGGTCGTGCTTTATGGTCGACATTTTCGACGCATACTTCTCTTTATGCTCAGCATCCTCAATCAATTGCACAATCGTTTCGGAAAGGGTCTTTCCGCGGCGTTGCGCCAGCCCCGCCAGTCGTTGCCAGACAACAAACTCCAGGTCGATTGATTTCTTACGCGTATGCTGATGCTCGGCATTAAAGTGCCGCTTACGACGCGCACGAATAGTCTGCTTCATCCGGTTGATCAACGCCGGATTAATATGCTGCTCAATCCAGGCGTTAACACGCACGGGCTCATTTTCGAGGGTCAATAAATTATCGACGGCCTCTTTCGCCGCGCTGGCTTCCACATAGCGGGTGATCAACTCCCCTTCACGGTGCTTTTTAACCAGATACTTCCATTTCCAGCCGCTTTCGAGATTTTCCAGTTGTTGATATTTCATTTCTCTCTCAACGTAACCGCGTAACTGAGTCCAGAATATCAGTTTTTTAAGACTCTGCTCAGAAGAAATCACCAGGAACAGTCGATCTGCCGGGTGAGGCTGGCTGAAAGTTGTAATCATTGTGTGCTGCGCCAGCGTTTACGGTATAATCCCGCCCTTTACAGCTGACTAAAATAACGACTTTGACCACTACAAAACTTGAATGGAACGACCTGGTTCCTGATACAGACAGCTATCAGGACGTGTTTGAATCGTCCGCATTAGCGAGCGAAACGGATTTCACACTGGCCGATACTCAGCCCCGATTGCACTATGCGCTCGAGCAGTTGCTCTACCCGCGCGCAACCTCGCGCTTTTTACTGACAAAAGCGCCAGAAGAAGCCGAATATCTCACGCTTATTGGTGAAACGCTCGCCTCGCTACTTCCTGCCACTCACACACCGACAGGTGGCCAGTACGATATTACCGGCTCAATCGTGCGTTTCGAACCCAGCACCGATCCCGAGAGTAATTTCGTCGGTAAGCAGCCGGTTGTGATTGCCGACTGGGTTGAAGCCGAGCAGCTTTTCGGTTGCCTGCGTCAGTTTAATCAAGAGATTACCCTTCAGCCAGGCCTGGTTCATCAGGCAAACGGCGGCGTATTACTGATTTCGTTGCGTGCTCTTTTAGCCCAGCCATTACTCTGGATGCGTCTGAAAACCATGGTGACGCAGCGCCGTTTCGACTGGGTGTCGTTTGACGAGTCGCGCCCGCTTCCGGTGTCGGTACCGTCTATGCCGCTGGATCTGAAAGTTGTGCTGGTCGGCGAGCGCGACTCGCTGGCAGAGTTCCAGGAGATGGAGCCGGAACTCGCGGCACAGGCGATTTATAGCGAATACGAAGAGACCCTGCAGGTTACAGATAGCGACACACTGCGCGTATGGCGTCAGTGGGTAGAACAAACGGCCAGCGCCGCACAGTTACCGACACCGGCGGCAGATGCCTGGGCCACGTTAATTCGTGAAGCCGTGCGTTATACCGGCGATCAAGAAACATTACCGCTCTGCCCTTTGTGGCTCTCGCGCCAACTGCGCGAAGTTGCGGCATTAACGGTTAACGATACCTTTGATAACGATGCCCTGACCACCATGCTTGCTCAGCGTGAGTGGCGAGAAGGATTCCTTGCGGAGCGGATGCAGGATGAGATCCTGCTTGAGCAGATCCTCATCGAAACCGAAGGTGAACGTATCGGCCAGGTTAATGCCCTTTCCGTGATTGAATTCCCGGGTCACCCGCGAGCGTTTGGCGAACCCTCGCGCATCAGCTGTGTTGTGCATATCGGTGACGGGGAATTCAATGACATCGAGCGCAAAGCGGAACTCGGTGGCAACATCCATGCAAAAGGCATGATGATCATGCAGGCATTTCTGATGTCCGAGCTGGATCTTGAACAACAAATTCCTTTCTCTGCCTCACTCACCTTTGAACAGTCTTACAGTGAAGTGGATGGCGATAGCGCTTCAATGGCTGAGCTTTGCGCGCTGATCAGTGCGCTGGCAGAGGTGCCGGTTAATCAACGTCTTGCTATTACCGGCTCAGTCGATCAGTTTGGTCGTTGCCAGCCGGTCGGTGGTTTAAACGAAAAAATTGAAGGCTTTTTCGCCATCTGCCAGCAACGTGAACTGACCGGTGAGCAAGGGGTCATCATTCCTACGGCGAATGTTCGGCATTTGTGTTTACGCCAGGAGTTGCTGGATGCCATTGAGGCGAAGCAATTTTCCATCTGGGCAGTGGATGATGTGACAGATGCGCTACCCTTATTGATGGGTCTGGCATGGGACGCTGAAGGGCAAACCAACCTCAAGCAAATCATTCTCGAACGTATCGCGCAGGCAACCCAACAAGAGGCTCGCCATCGCTTTCCCTGGCCGTTACGTTGGCTAAACTAGTTCACTGTTAACTGATCGGACTTGTTCAGCGTACACGTGTTAGCTATCCTGCGTGCGAAATTACAAATAAGGCTTATTAAGAACATGGTAGATAAACGCGAATCCTATACAAAAGAAGATCTTCTTGCCTCTGGTCGCGGCGAACTGTTTGGCGAAAAAGGCCCGCAATTACCGGCTCCGAATATGCTGATGATGGACCGTGTGGTCAAAATGTCCGAGACCGGCGGTAACTTCGATAAAGGCTACGTTGAAGCTGAACTGGATATCAATCCGGACCTGTGGTTCTTCGGTTGCCACTTCATCGGAGATCCGGTTATGCCGGGCTGCCTCGGTCTTGATGCCATGTGGCAGCTGGTTGGTTTCTACCTCGGCTGGCTGGGCGGCGAAGGCAAAGGCCGTGCGCTTGGCGTAGGTGAAGTGAAATTTACCGGTCAGGTTCTGCCGACAGCGAAAAAAGTCACCTACCGCATTCATTTCAAACGCATCGTTAACCGTCGTTTGATCATGGGTCTGGCTGATGGTGAAGTGCTGGTTGACGATCGTCTTATCTACACAGCATCCGATCTGAAGGTCGGTCTGTTCCAGGACACCTCTGCTTTCTGATAGCAGCGTAGCCCTGCCAAAACGCGAAACCTCCGCAATGCGGAGGTTTCTTTTTCTAAAGAGACAGAATCAGGCAGTCACTGCCCTGTCCTCCATGGCCTGTCGCCAGCCTCCAAGCCACTCGGACCTTTGATTCAGGGTTTGGTACGGACACATCTCTTTCGAGCGCCCCGTAATACCAGCCTGATAACCACGTTGATGTGCCCGTTCCAGGCGATCGCGTTTTTGTCTCTTCATGCCTCGTTTCCCTCATTCTTTTATCTGGTGGAAAAGAAAACAGTGGTCACTTAATGTGCAACCACAGGTCACAAATACCTTGAATAGACCGCGTCGTCAATGCGCAAAATTCACGCCAGTGTCATAAATGTGACCTGGACAAAACTTCATTTGTACAATAAATGCGCGTTTATCGGACTAAGTTTCTGAGCTCAAAAATAAAAAAAGCCGCCGCAGGCACAGACCCGTTGCGGCTCGTTTGATCATTAAATCTACTTATGGCAGACGGTTTAACTCCGCAGCGATACTGGCGGCTTCCTGCTGCCAGCCCTGCGCCAGGGTTTTGACCATCGCATCGTAACCATCTTCTTGCTGCTTCAGCTCGATATGGAAAGGCCGCTTAATTAAGCTGCCCTGATGCTTAAGCAGCCATTCGCCGCTGACAATAACGCGCCCGTCATAGCGACCATGAAAACCGGTTACCGTCACATTCAGCGTGTCCTGCTCGCTACCCAGCGGCTGCGATGCCACAACCCAGCCGGGTAAGGCATTGCCCAGGTTCGCCACCAGCGTATTACGCAACTGCTGATCGAGCGGGCTGGCCCAGAGGTTGTTATTGGCAATAACGTATTGCACATCGCTGGTTTGATATACTACGCCATTCCCCGCCAGATAGTCTGGCACAGAGACCTGCTCAACCCAGAGCTGGCGGTTGCCCTGGGTTTGCCCGGTCATCGACTGCGTCGTGGTTACCGACGGCGAAGGTAGCTGGTAGTAACTTTTGTTATCACCGCCGCTGCTGCAGGCGGTTAATAACAGGACAAGCATCGCCAGTGCGCTCTTTCTCATTGTTTCGCCCTCTTCGGCTGCGGATCGTCTTTCCCTTTCGCTTCGAATACCAGCGCATTGCTCTTATCGTTCAGCGTCTTCAGCACCGGCTGCAGTTCCCGTAACACCTGATCCAGACGCTGCATATCCGCCACCATCTTGTTGTAGGCGGCCGACCCCGGCTGGAACCCTTGCATACTGCGATTAAGCTCGCGCAGCGTAGACTGCATATCTGCCGGAAGCTGCTGCATTGACTGGCTGGCAGTCAATTTATTCAGGTTATCCAGCGTCGTTTGCAGACGTTTAAGGGTTTGCTGGCTCTCTGACAGCGTATTTGTCGCCTGCTGAATCATTGGATTGAGCGGCAGGTTGTTAATCTTATCCAGCGTATCCATCAGTCGCTGCTGGATTTGCGCCAGGCCGCCGCTCATCGTTGGGATGATTGGGTAGCCCTCAAACTCAGTGAACTCTTTCATCGGCGGCGCATTGTTGTAGAAATCGAGATCGACATACAGCGCGCCGGTGACGATATTCCCGGTCTTCAGCGATGCGCGCAGGCCACGATTAAGTAGCTCTTTCATATGTGCGGTCATATCGGCATCCTGTCCCAGCTGATTCGCCAGCCGCTCAGGCTCAATGCGGATCAGCACCGGAATGCGGTAATCATCGTTCAGTGCCTGGCGCATGCCCGGGTTAAAGAACGGCACTTTGCTCACGGTTCCGAGACGGATACCGCGGAACTCCACCGGCGCACCCGGCTGCAGGCCGCGAATCGAGTCCTTAAAGAACATCAGGTAGTCGACATGGTCGGTATAGAGCGAATCCTGAATACTGCGCTGATCGTCATAGAGTTTGAAGGCGCTCTTCTCCGCCACCGGCTGTCCTAAGTCCAGCCCATCCGGGATATCAAAACTGACGCCACCGCCAAACAGCGTCGCCAGCGATCCCATTTCGACACGCATACCGGCAGAGGTGAGATCGACGGCGATACCGCTATCTTTCCAGAAACGGACATTGCTGGTCACCAGCCGATCGTTCGGTGCATTGATAAAGAGCTGGTAGGTCATGGTCCGTTTTTGCGTATCAAAGTTACTGGTTTCAACCGAGCCCACACGATAGCCACGGAACAGCACCGGATCGCCAGGTGAGAGTTGACCCGCCTTGCTGCTGTCGAGGATCACGCGGATACCTTTGGCATCCGGCGGTGCCAGCGGAGGGGCATCCAGCAGGGTATATTGATCGGGCACGCTGCCTTTGGCACCCGGCTGAAGTTCAATATAAGCACCCGAGAGCAGCGTTCCGAGGCCGCTAACTCCTTCCCGACCGACCTGCGGTTTTACCACCCAGAATACCGAGTCGTTATGCAGCAGTTTTTCCATACCGGAGTTGAGCCGTGCTTTGATCGCCACATGGGTTAAATCATCGGTCAGCGTTGTACTCTCTACAACGCCGACATCCACGCTGCGGCTCTTGATCGTCGTTTTCCCGCCGACAATGCCCTCAGCATTAGTGGTGATCAGCGTCACTTCCGGACCCTGATGGCTGTAGTGATAAAAGAGGATCCAGGCACCAATCAGCGCTGTCACGATCGGGAAAATCCAGACCGGTGACCAGTTCCTAACTTTTTGTACCTGGGCTTCGCCCTGTTTATTCTCCATGCTCTGACAACTCCTCATGGTGCGTTTGTGGCTCCCGATCCCAACTGAGACGCGGGTCGAAAGTCATCGCCGCAAACATCGTGATAATAACGACCAGCGCAAACATTAGCGCACCCATTGCAGGATAGATATTCATCAGCCCGCCAATGCGAACTAACGCAGATAGCACTGCAATAACAAAGACATCAATCATTGACCAGCGGCCGACAAACTCGACTACTTCATAAATAAAATGCATCCGTTCGCTGTCACGTCTGCCATAACCCTTCGCATCAATACAGAGCCAGGCAATACCGATCATTTTCAGCGTCGGCACCATAATGCTGGCAATAAAAATCACCAGCGCTACGGGATAGGAGCCCTCGCTCCATAACAGCACCACCCCCGCCAGTATGGTCGATGGCGTCGGATCGCCCAGCAGATCCGTAATCATGATCGGCAAAATATTAGCCGGCAGATAGAGCATGATCGCCGTGACGAGCAGCGCCAGCGTCCACTGTATGCTATGGCGTCGCCGGACATAACCGCGCGTATGGCACCGCGGACAAACCGGATTATCCATCGGAACGATTGCCGTGCAGCAGGGGCAAGAGCGCAGCCCCTGACGGATGCCGGTGATGCCCGCATGCAGAGGTTGCTCAAGTACAGGCGCAGGTGCGATGTCATCCCATAGCCAGTGGCGATCGACGCACTGAAACGCGCGCAGCTGCAGCAGGCAAAAGAGGCACCACGGAATGAAGCTGCTGCCGATGCCGATATCGCCATAGGCCATCAGTTTAACGAAGCTCACCAGCACGCCAGCAAGAAAAATCTCCGCCATGCCCCAGCTTTTCAGCTGAAACAGCACCCGCGCCAGCGCGATTTTAAGGCGAAAATCCATCCGCACCCGGTTTACCAGCAGCAGGATAGTGATAAGGCAGAAGGCAGGCACCAGCTGGACAAAAAGCAGGAAGAGCGTGCCAAGGCTGGCGTAATCTTCCGAGAACATGACGCTTGGGATCTCAAGCAGCGTCACTTCGCTGCCGATGCCCGCCACCTGCATATTGACGAAGGGGAAAAGATTGGAGAGCAGCAGCATAAACAGGGCGACGAGGGCGTACGCCGTCGGACGCTGCCGCGGCTCCTGCCATTCGGTCGTCAGAGTTGTGCCGCAGCGCGGGCACGCCGCCCGGTGTCCATGTTGCAGCGTCGGTAACGCCACCAGCATGTCACATTGCGAGCAGAGAATGTGGCGAGTGCCATGGTGGTGGTGTTCACACATACCGCTTTCCTCTATGCGCCGTTTTTCAGCGCCTCCAGATACTCCCAGCGTTCAAACGCCGCTTCCAGTGCCTGCTCGGCTGACGCCATATCAGCGAGGACTTTTTGCGTATGATCGTGCGGCTGGCTGAAGAAACTTGCATCCGCTACCTGCGCCTGCAAGGTTTCCAGCTCTGCTTCCAGCTGTTCCAGCTTTTGCGGCAGCTGTTCCAGCTCACGCTGCAGTTTATAGCTTAGTTTGCTGGCGCTGCGTTTAACAGTTTCTGCTTTGGCGGCAGGCGCCTCGGCACTTTTCTGCACCGCAGCGTGTTTAAACGCCTGCGAAGCTGCCTGCTGACCGCGCGCATCGTGATAACCACCAACATACTGCCCGATGCGCCCTTCGCCTTCGAAGATCCAGCATTCGGTCACAGTGTTATCAACAAACTGACGGTCGTGGCTTACCAGCAGAACCGTGCCCTGGTAGCTATCAATCAGCTCTTCCAGCAGTTCGAGGGTCTCCACATCCAGGTCGTTGGTCGGTTCATCGAGAATCAGCAAGTTGCTGGGTTTCAGGAACAACCGCGCCAGCAACAGGCGGTTACGCTCCCCGCCTGACAGCGCACGTACCGGCGTCATTGCCCGCTTCGGATGGAACAGGAAGTCTTGCAGGTAGCCGAGAATATGGCGCGGCTTGCCGTTGACCATCACTTCCTGCTTACCTTCCGCCAGGTTATCCATTACGGTTCTGTCGGGATCAAGCTCAGCACGATGCTGGTCGAAATAGGCCACTTCAAGCTTGGTACCAATGTGAACGCGGCCGCTATCGGCTTTCAACTGTTCCAGCATCAGCTTCAGCAGGGTCGTTTTACCGCAGCCGTTCGGGCCAATCAGCGCAATTTTATCGCCGCGCTGCACCTGGGTGGAGAAATCGCGCACCAGCGCTTTACCATCGATGCCGTAATCAACATGCTCCAGTTCGAAGACGATCTTGCCAGAGCGGGATGCCTCTTCGACCTGCATTTTTGCGCTGCCCATCACCTCACGGCGTTCGCTACGCTCGCGGCGCATCGCTTTCAGTGCACGCACGCGCCCTTCGTTACGGGTACGACGCGCCTTGATGCCCTGACGGATCCACACCTCTTCCTGCGCCAGCTTGCGATCGAACTCAGCGTTTTGCAGATCTTCTACGCGCAGCGCTTCCTCTTTCTCCAGCAGATACTGATCGTAATTGCCCGGATAGGAGACCAGCTTGCCGCGATCGAGATCGACAATGCGCGTCGCCATATTGCGGATAAACGAACGGTCATGGGAAATAAAGATAATGGTGCCGCCGAAAGACTTCAGGAACCCTTCCAGCCAGTCGATGGTTTCAATATCGAGGTGGTTGGTTGGCTCATCCAGCAACAGCACGCGCGGCCCGCTGACCAGCGCGCGCCCAAGCGCGGCTTTACGCAACCAGCCGCCGGAGAGCGCCGAGAGCGACATATCAGCCGTCAGGCCGAGCTGCGCCAGCACTTCATTAATACGGTTCTCCAGCTGCCACAGACCGTGGTGATCCAGCATCTCCTGCACGCGCGCCAGCTCAGCGAGGTTTCTGTCGCTCGGATCGGTCATCACCAGGTGAGAGACCTCGTGATAACGCTTGAGATACTCTGCCTGCTCTTCGATACCTTCGGCAACGAAATCGTAGACGCTGCCGCTGACATTGCGCGGCGGATCCTGCTGCAAACGTGCAACAACTAAATCCTGTTCATAAACAATGCGACCATCATCGAGATTCACTTCCCGGTTGAGGATCTTCATCAGCGTCGATTTGCCTGCGCCGTTACGGCCAACCAGACAAACACGCTCATTCTCTTCGATATGCAGTTCCGCATTATCGAGAAGGGGTGCGTCGCTGAATGAGAGCCACGCGCCGTGCATACTAATTAATGACATCTATTTATCCTTTCAGGCTGCGGTAATCAGCCAGCAGTTGTGGATTTGACGGTTGCGGGCAAAATCCTGCGACTGCGTTTTTTGGGTAATTTCTTGTGCTTTAAGCCCCAGCTTCGCCAGCCCGTCGAGATCCATACGGAAACCGCGTTTGTTATTGGAGAACATAATGGTGCCCCCTTTGCGCATCAGACGCTTCAGGTCTTCCATCAGACGCATATGATCGCGCTGCACATCAAAAGACTCTTCCATGCGCTTAGAGTTGGAGAAGGTGGGCGGATCGATAAAGATGAGATCGAACTGCTCATCGGTCTCCTGCAGCCAGCCGAGGCAATCGGCCTGGATCAGGCGATGCGCGCGGCCGCTTAAGCCATTAAGGCGCAGGTTACGCTCTGCCCACTCCAGATAGGTGCGGGACATATCCACGGTGGTAGTGGAGCGTGCGCCGCCGAGGCCCGCATGGACGCTGGCGCTGCCGGTGTAGGCGAAGAGGTTAAGGAAATCTTTGCCTTTGCTCATCTGTCCCAGCATGCGGCGGGCAATACGGTGATCGAGGAACAGGCCGGTATCCAGATAATCGGTCAGGTTGACCCACAGGCGCGCGTTATATTCGCTCACCTCGATAAAGTCGCCCTTCTCGTTCATCTTCTGGTATTGATTATTGCCCTTCTGGCGCTCACGGGTTTTCAGCACCAGCTTGTTAGGCGCAATACCGAGCACGTGAATGGTGGCGGCAATAATATCGAACAGGCGTTGACGCGCTTTTTGCGCATCGATGGTTTTCGGCGCAGCGTACTCCTGCACCACCACCCAGTCAGCATAGCGATCGACGGCAACGTTGTAGTCCGGCAGATCGGCATCATACAGGCGATAACACTCAATCCCCTCCTGACGCGCCCACTTCTCCAGCTTCTTAACGTTTTTACGCAGGCGGTTAGCGAAATCTTCCGCCATCGCTGGCGCTTTTGCTTCGCCGGTGTTTTCCGCCAGATGGTAGTTTTTCTGCACGCAGTCGAGCGGGCCGTTTTTGGCTTTGAACTGACGGTCGGCGCGCAGTTGCAGGCAGTTGAGCAGATCGACCGAGGCGCTAAACAGCGACAGGTTCCAGCCGCCAAACTGCGCTTTCAACAGACGACCCAGCAGGCTGTGCAGGGCGATCAACGCCGGTTCACTCTCCAGACGCTCGCCGTAAGGCGGGTTACTGATAACCGTGCCGTACGGGCCTTGCGGCAATGGATTGCTGAGCTGCGCGACATCTTTGGCTTCAAAGGTAATCAGCTCGCCAATTCCGGCGCGACGGGCGTTTTTACGGGCATTCTCAATGACGCGGGCATCGCTGTCTGAGCCATAAAAACGGGACTCATAGGCTGCCAGACCTTCGCGTGCGCGGTTTTGCGCATCGGCTTTCACTTCACCCCAGATGACATCGTCATGCTGCGCCCAGCCGCTAAAACCCCAGTGGCCACGATGCAGGCCTGGCGCGCGATCGGTTGCCGCCATGGCAGCTTCAATCAGCAGCGTGCCGGAGCCGCACATCGGATCGAGCAGCGGCGTGCCCGGCTGCCAGCCGGAGCGCATCACAATTGCTGCGGCCAGGTTCTCTTTGATTGGCGCGATGCCGGTACGATCGCGGTAGCCGCGCAGGTGCAGGCCTTCGCCGCTCAGATCGAGAGAGATATGCGCCGTTTCCTGGTTAAGCCAGACGTTAATGCGCAGATCCGGCATTTCACGCTCGACGTTCGGGCGCGGCAGGTTCTTGCGCGTAAAGCTGTCGACAATCGCATCTTTCACTTTCAGCGCGCCGTACTGGCTGTTGCGGATCTCGTCGTTCAGCCCGCTGAAGTGCACGGCAAAGGTTGCGCCCGGGTTGAAAATCTCTGTCCAGTTGATCGTCTGCACGCCGAGATAGAGATCAAGGTCGCTGTAAACCTTGCACTCTCCCAGCGGCATCATAATGCGCGAGGCCAGGCGGCTCCACATCAGGCTTTGGTACAGGAGCCGCGTGTCGCCTTCAAAATGGACACCACCCTGAACGACGCGGCACTCCAGGGCGCCGAGTTTTTCAAGTTCAGTTTTTAACAGCTCTTCCAGCCCACGGGCCGTACTGGCAAACAGAGAAATCATAATGTCACTTACACTCTACGAAAATTGTTGCGCATTATAGCTAATCTCGCCCTCATGTCATAAAGTTGAGGGCTTATTTTCGTCTAACAGGGAGGAAGACGTGCCTACCCTTTCACGTCTTTATATCCATCCGGTGAAATCCATGCGCGGTATTGGCCTGACGCATGCCCTCGCCGATGCCAGCGGCCTCGCGTTTGACCGGGTTTTTATGGTCACGCAACCTGATGGCACCTTTATTACCGCGCGTCAGTTTCCGCAGATGGTGCGTTTTCTGCCCTCGCCTTTAACGGATGGCCTGCATCTGACCGCGCCCGATGGCAGTAGTGCGGTGATCCGCTTTGCCGATTTTGCCCCTGACGCCGCACCTACCGAGGTGTGGGGCAACCACTTTACGGCGCTGATTGCCCCTGCGGCCATCAACCAGTGGCTGAGCGGATTTTTCGACCGCGAGGTGCAGCTACGCTGGGTGGGCACAAAGCCGACCCGCCGCGTTAAGCGCCACGAAGAGGTTCCCCTCTCCTTTGCCGATGGCTTTCCCTATCTGTTAACCAATGAAGCCTCGCTGCGCGATCTGCAACAACGGTGCCCGGCCAGCGTGCAGATGGAGCAGTTTCGACCCAATCTGGTGGTGACCGGCGCGCAGGCGTGGGAAGAGGATAGCTGGAAAGTGGTGCGCATTGGCGACGTGGTGTTTGACGTGGTTAAACCGTGCAGCCGCTGCATCTTTACCACCGTCAGCCCCGAGCGCGGCCAGAAACACCCTGCCGGTGAGCCGCTCGCCACGCTGCAAAAATTCCGCACGGCGCAGGATAATGGCGACGTCGACTTCGGTCAGAATTTAATTGCCCGCAACAGCGGCGTCATTCGCACCGGCGATGAGGTTGCGGTGTTGACTACCGGCCCGGCGAAGGTTTACGGCGCGGGTGCGGTCGTTGAATCACTTGAACCGGAGGCGCAGCCCGCAGGCACGGTGGATATTGAGTGGCAGGGGCAGACCTTTCGCGGTAATAACCAGCAGGTGCTGCTGGAGCAGTTGGAAAACCAGGGGATCCGCGTGCCCTACTCATGTCGCGCAGGCATCTGCGGCTGCTGCCGGATACGTTTAGTCGAAGGGGAAGTGAGTGCGCTGAAACAGTCAGCGCTGGGTGAGGATGGCACTATCCTCAGTTGCAGCTGCGTACCGAAAACGTCGCTGCGGCTGGAGTCTTAAACCGCCTGTTCGAAAGCGAGGCTCGCGGCATTAAGCTGCGGCTTCAGGCGATCGTTCATAATTTTTATCGCATCGCCCAGCTGCATCGTGCGCCCGGCAATCACCACGCCGGGCTGCGCCAGCAGGCAGAGCGTCGCGTTCTCTCCTGGCTCTACCACCAGCAAATTCACGCACTCTTGCGTATCGCTTAACCAGACGCAGGCACCGTCGCCAGTGGCGGGCGTCCACGGGGAGTTGTGGCTCAAAAAGTGCCAGCTTTTCGGCATTTGCGGTTTAAGAAAGCGGATTGCCACCAGCGCATTGAGCACCAGCTCGGCGCGTTGCTCATTAGATAATTCTAAATCGCGGCATTTTTCATCGAAGGAGAAATAAAGCGCAGCGTCATCAACACAAAAACCAGACGGGGAAAAGGCATCAGGCGTCAGCATTTTACGGGCGAATCGGGAGCGAAATAACATACCATTGGCTAAATCGAGCATCATACGATCGTGCTCATCATCAAAATACCAGCGCCAATTATCGTCAGGTTTAATTCGCATTGTTTCCCCCTTTCCCCCTAAACATCCTGTTGTTTTTTCATCCGTTGTGCCGCCTCGCTTATTAACTTAATAATTGAAGACTGAAATGTTTAAATTAGCAACAGTGACGGAATATAAAACAACCAGGGCCGGAAATAAAGCCCTGGTTACGCAGGAGGGGAAAAAGATCAGAGGTGGGTGACGATCTCTTTTACCAGCGGTGGGCCTTTAAAAATAAAACCAGAATAAATTTGCACCAGCGAAGCGCCCGCTTCCATCTTCTCGCGTGCGGCAATCACCGAGTCGATTCCGCCGACGCCAATAATCGGTAAACGCCCGGATAATTCTTGTGACAGACGTCGGATAATTTGCGTACTTTTTAATTGCAGGGGACGTCCACTTAAACCACCGGTTTCATCACAGTGCTTCATTCTCTGAACCAATGCCCGGTCGAGGGTGGTATTGGTGGCAATAACGCCATCAATATTGTGGCGAACTAAACTGTCAGCGACCTGGATTAGCTCTTCTTCAGAAAGATCGGGCGCAATTTTCACCGCCACCGGAACATATTTATGGTGGCGAGCTTGCAGATCATTCTGCTTAATTTTAATGGCACTGAGTAAATCATCCAGCGCTTCGCCATATTGCAAGGTGCGCAAACCTGGAGTGTTTGGTGAAGAGATATTGATGGCGATATAACCGGCATAGGGGTAAATTTTCTCCATGCAGATCAAGTAGTCATCTTTTCCCTGTTCAACCGGCGTATCTTTATTTTTGCCAATATTAATACCGAGTACGCCGTCAAAATGCGCCTTTTTGACATTCTCGACCAGATTGTCGACGCCAAGGTTGTTAAAGCCCATGCGGTTAATCAGCCCTTCAGCTTCCACCAGGCGGAAGATCCTCGGCTTATCATTTCCCGGCTGCGGGCGCGGCGTCACGGTGCCAATCTCAATTGAGCCAAACCCCATCGCGCCCAGCGCATCAATGCACTCACCGTTTTTATCCAGACCAGCGGCCAGGCCGAGCGGATTTTTAAAGGTCAGTCCCATGCACTGCACCGGTTTTGCCGGTACACGCTGGCGGACAAGCGCTTCGAGCGGCGTGCCGGTAATACGGCGCAGCTGCTGGAACGTTAATTCATGAGCGCGTTCTGGATCGAACTGGAAAAGGGCTTTACGAACGAAGGGGTAGTACATGAACTCTCCTGGATTCCCGGTGTGCAAACCGGGGGCGTATTATCAGTGAAAGCGCAGCGAAAGGGAATTGACCTGTGGCAAAAAAAGCCTATTCCGCGCAATCGTTTTCCTCTCAGGCCCTCTCTTTATGCAAATTTCAGCAACTTTTCCCCAAATAAATCATTTAGGGGAATAAACCGCCTCTGTCACACTGCCTGAAATTGTTATCAATGTTATCTAAAAGCAAACATTTGGTTATAAGGAGTAAGCATGCGCGTTGTCACCCTGGCCGGCAGTCCCCGCTTTCCCTCGCGCTCCAGCGCGCTTCTGGAGTATGCCCGCGATCGGCTTTCCGCGCAGGGCGTTGAGGTTAACCACTGGCATCTGCACAATTTTGATCCTGAAGACCTGCTTTATGCCCGCTTCGACAGCCCGGCACTGCAAACCTTTATTGAGCAACTCAGCACCGCTGAGGGGCTGATTGTCGCCACCCCGGTCTATAAAGCAGCCTATTCCGGAGCCCTAAAAACCCTGCTCGACCTGCTTCCTGAGCGCGCGCTGGCGGACAAAGTGGTCTTGCCGCTGGCAACGGGCGGTACGGTAGCGCATCTGCTGGCGGTGGATTACGCCCTGAAACCGGTGCTGAGCGCCCTCAAGGCACAGGAGATCCTCCACGGCGTCTTCGCTGATGACAGCCAGGTGCTCGATTATCAACATAAACCGAGCCTGACGCCCAATCTGCAAGGCCGACTGGATAGCGCGCTGGAGACCTTCTGGCAGGCGCTGCACCGCCGCGATATTAAAGCCCCGGATTTCCACGCCCCGCAAGGAGTTGCTCATGTTTAACCGCCTCTCATTTTCCGCCACCGGGCTGCTGCTTGGCGGGCTGCTCACCCTCTCCGCCTGGGCGCAGGCCGCCGAGCCGGCACCGGAGGCTTTGCGCATTGGCTATCAGAAAGGAAGCGTCAGCATGGTGCTGGCGAAAAGCCATGGCCTGCTGGAGAAGCGCTATCCGCATACCAAAATTTCCTGGATTGAGTTCCCGGCCGGGCCGCAAATGCTTGAAGCGCTGAATGTCGGCAGTATCGATCTTGGCAGCACCGGCGATATCCCGCCGATTTTCGCCCAGGCTGCGGGCGCAGATCTGGTCTATGTCGGCGTCGAGCCGCCAAAACCGAAAGCGGAAGTGATCCTTGTGGCTGAAGATAGCCCAATCAAAAGCGTAGCGGATTTGAAGGGCCATAAAGTCGCGTTCCAGAAGGGTTCCAGCTCCCATAACTTGCTGTTGCGGGCGCTGCAACAGGCCGGACTTAAATTCAGCGATATCCAGCCAGTGTTCCTCAGCCCGGCAGATGCCCGCGCCGCGTTCCAGCAACACAATGTCGACGCGTGGGCTATCTGGGATCCCTACTACTCTGCTGCCCTGTTACAAGGCGGTGTGCGGGTGTTGAAAGATGGCACCACCCTCAAGCAGACCGGTTCATTTTACTTAGCCGCGCGCCCGTATGCCGAGAAGAACGGTGCCTTTATTCAGGGCGTACTGGATACCTTCAGCGCAGCGGATGCATTAACGATTAGCCAGCGCGACGAGAGTATCGCTCTGTTTGCCAAAACCATGGGGCTGCCGCAGCCGGTGATCGCCACCTATTTCGATCATCGCCCGCCGACCAAAATCACCCCGGTGAACGAGGCCACGGCCGCACTGCAGCAGCAGACCGCCGATCTTTTCTATGAAAACCATCTGGTACCGAAAAAAGTCGATATCCGTAGCCGCATCTGGCAGCCGACCCAAGAAGGAGCGAAATCATGAGTCTGAATCTGTTCTGGTTTTTACCGACCCACGGTGATGGTCACTATCTTGGCACCGACCACGCCGCGCGGCCGGTTGATTATGGCTATTTGCAGCAGATCGCCCAGGCAACCGACAGGCTCGGCTTTAGCGGCGTGCTCATCCCGACCGGGCGATCCTGTGAAGATGCGTGGCTGGTGGCCGCCTCGTTGATTCCGGTCACCCAGCGCCTGAAGTTTCTGGTTGCCCTGCGCCCGAGCGTGATTTCACCGACGGTCGCCGCGCGGCAGGCGGCGACGCTCGACAGGCTCTCCAATGGACGGGCGCTGTTTAACCTGGTGACCGGCAGCGATCCGCAGGAGCTGGCAGCCGACGGTGTGTTCCTCGATCACAGCGAACGCTATGAGGTGTCGTCGGAATTTACCCATATCTGGCGTCGTTTGCTGGAGGGCGACACCGTCGATTTCACCGGTAAGCATTTACAGGTACGCGGCGCGAAGCTGCTCTTCCCTCCTGTACAACAGCCGCGCCCGCCCCTCTACTTCGGCGGATCGTCCGACGTGGCGCAGGATCTGGCGGCAGAGCAGGTTGATCTCTATCTCACCTGGGGCGAGCCGCCGGAGCAGGTAAAAGAGAAGATTGAGCAGGTGCGCGCAAAAGCCGCTGCCCACGGGCGAAAAGTGCGCTTCGGTATCCGTCTGCATGTGATTGTGCGTGAAACCAATGCCGAGGCGTGGCAGGCAGCGGATCGCCTGATCTCACACCTTGATGATGCAACGATTGAAAAAGCGCAGGCAGCCTTTGCCCGTCAGGATTCGATTGGTCAGCAGCGTATGGCCGCCTTACACAACGGTCGTCGCGATAAGCTCGAAATCAGCCCTAACTTATGGGCCGGGGTCGGTCTGGTGCGTGGCGGCGCGGGCACGGCGTTAGTGGGCGATGGCCCGACGGTTGCAGCGCGCATCAATGAATATGCCGCTCTCGGTATCGATAGCTTTATTCTCTCAGGCTATCCGCATCTGGAGGAGGCGTATCGCGTCGGCGAACTGCTCTTCCCGCATCTGGATGTCGCTATCCCCGAGATCCCGCAGCCGCAGCCGTTACAGCCGCAGGGTGAAACGGTGGCGAACGAGTTTATTCCGCGTAACGTGGCGCAAAGCTGAGGTTGTGATGGCGAAAGAGAATAAGTGGTTATTGCGCCTGGCTCCCTGGCTGTTGCCAGCGCTGATAGTCGCGGTCTGGCAACTCGCCTCGACCTTCGGCTGGCTCTCCAGCCGTATCTTTCCGTCGCCGGAAGGGGTGGTAGAAGCGTTCTGGACGCTGAGCGCCAGCGGTGAGCTGTGGCAGCATCTGGCGATCAGCGCCTGGCGTGCGGCGATTGGTTTTTCTATCGGCGGCAGCATTGGCCTGACGCTTGGGCTGATTAGCGGTCTCTCGCGCTGGGGAGAGCGCCTGCTGGATACCTCGATTCAGATGCTGCGCAACGTGCCGCATCTGGCGCTGATCCCGCTGGTGATCTTATGGTTTGGTATTGATGAGACGGCGAAGATTTTTCTCGTCGCGCTCGGGACGCTGTTTCCGATCTATATCAACACCTGGCACGGGATCCGTAATATCGACCGCGGACTGGTGGAGATGGCGCGCAGCTATGGCCTCTCCGGCTTTGCGCTATTCGCCCATGTGATCCTGCCCGGCGCCCTGCCGTCGATTATGGTTGGCGTGCGCTTTGCGCTCGGCCTGATGTGGCTGACGCTGATTGTCGCCGAAACCATCTCGGCAAATGCCGGTATCGGTTATCTGGCGATGAACGCGCGCGAGTTTCTGCAAACCGATGTGGTGGTGGTGGCCATCATTCTCTACGCCCTGCTCGGCAAGCTGGCCGATATCAGCGCACTGGCGCTGGAGCGTCTGTGGCTGCGCTGGCACCCCGCATACCATACGAAGGAGGCAACAGCATGAATACTGCCCGACTGAATCAAGGCATCCCGCTGCTGTTAAATGGCGTCACCAAACGTTATGGCGCCAACACGGTGTTAAATGGGCTCGATCTGCATATTGCCGCCGGGCAGTTTATCGCAGTGGTGGGCCGCAGCGGCGGCGGGAAAAGCACGCTGCTGCGTCTGTTAGCGGGGCTGGAGACGCCTAACAGCGGTGAGCTGCTGGCAGGCACCACGCCCCTTGCCAGCATTCAACATGATACGCGCATGATGTTTCAGGACTCACGTCTGCTGCCGTGGAAATCGGTAATTGATAATGTCGGCCTCGGGCTGAAAGGCCGCTGGCGAGAGGCAGCAGAAAACGCGTTACGCTCGGTGGGGCTGGAGCAGCGCGCGGCAGAGTGGCCAGCGGCGCTCTCCGGCGGACAAAAACAGCGTGTTGCGCTGGCACGTGCGCTGGTGCATAAACCGGGTTTGCTGCTGCTTGATGAACCGTTAGGCGCGCTGGATGCCCTCACCCGGCTGGAGATGCAGGCGCTGATCACGCAGTTGTGGCAGGAGCAGGGATTTACGGTGGTGTTAGTGACGCACGATGTCAGTGAAGCGGTAGCGATGGCAGACCGCGTGTTGCTGATTGAGGAGGGGAAAATTGGCCTCGATGTGAGTGTCGATTTGCCGCGCCCGCGCCGCCTCGGATCGGTCAGGCTGGCCGAGCTCGAAGAGCAGGTGTTGAACCGCGTGATGCAGCGCGGCGAGTCTGAAAACAGCGTTGTGCCCCGAACCCGCCACGCGTGATGTTAGTAACGAATAATACCAGCCCGTAGACCCGATAAGCGCAGCGACATCGGGCATTATTGCCGGATGGCGGCTTTCGCCTTATCCGGCCTACAATTAAACCCATGCACGCTTTCCGTAGGCCCGATAAGCGCAGCGCCATCGGGCATCGCTGCCGGATGGCGGCTTTCGCCTTATCCGGCCTACAATCGAACCCATGCACGCTTTCCGTAGGCCCGATAAGCGCAGCGCCATCGGGCATCGCTGCCGGATGGCGGCTGACGCCTTATCCGGCCTACAACACGCGCAGGTCGGATAAGGTGCTCCACACGATTACGCCAGCGCTTTGCTGACTTTCTCGTAGAGATCGCCAGAGAGATTCGGCAACGCTTTCAGCTGTTCCAGCGCTTTACGCATCAACGCCTGACGACCTTCATCGTAACGCTTGAAGCGGATCAGCGGCTCAATCAGACGCGACGCAACCTGCGGGTTACGGCTGTTAAGCTCCGTCAGCATTTCGACCAGGAAGCGGTACCCGCTACCATCTTCAGCATGGAACGCCGCCGGGTTGCTGCTGGCAAACGCGCCAATCAACGAGCGGATACGGTTCGGGTTGCTGAGGGTGAAAGAGCGGTGTTGCAGCAAGCCGCGCACCGTTTCCAGCGCATTCGCCGCCGGGCTGGTGGCCTGCAGAATAAACCACTTATCCATCACCAGACCGTCCTGATGCCACTTGTCATCATACTCCTGCATCAGCAGATCGCGGCCAGGCAACTGGGCGGCAACCGCCGCCGCGAGCGCGGCCAGCGCATCGGTCATATTATCCGCCTCGTGATACTGCTGGCTGACCAGTTTATCTGCCAGTTGCGCATCGCCAAAGGCGAGATAACGCAGGCAGGTATTGCGCAGGGAGCGCTTGCCAATATCCTCATGCTCCACGCGGTAGCTGTCGAGTTTATGAGCGTTGTAGACCGCGAGGAATTCGTCAGCCAGTTCGGTGGCCAGCGTGCGGGTCAGTGCTTCACGGACGGCAGCGATAGCCACCGGATCGATGATGTCGAACAACTCGGCAATCTCATTGACCGACGGCAGGGTCAGGATCTCGGCGGCGAGTGCCGGATCGATCTGCTCATCGAGCAGGATCGCACGGAACGCATCGGCAACATGCAGCGGCAGCGAGAGCGCCAGCCCCTGCTGATGACGCGCAACGTTCAGTTTGATATGCGTCGCCAGCAGGCTTTGCGCCGCATCCCAGCGCGCGAAGTCGTTCTTCGCATGGCGCATCAGGAACGTCAGCTGCTGATCGCTCCATTTATACTCCAGCTTCACCGGTGCCGAGAAGTCACGCAGCAGCGACGGAACCGGCTGGAAGTAGACGTTATCAAACACAAAGGTTTGCTCCGTCTGCGTCACGTTCAGCACGTTGTGTACCGGGTGGCCCTCTTTCTGCAGCGGGATCACCTTCCCTTCGTTATCGTAAAGTTCGATATCGAACGGAATATGCAGCGGCAGCTTCTCCTGCTGCTCAGCCGTTGGCGGGGTGCGCTGGCTAATGGTCAGTGTGTACTGCTCAGTGTTCGGGTTGTAATCATCCTGCACCGAGACAATCGGCGTGCCGGCCTGGCTATACCAGCGGCGGAAATGGGAGAGGTCGATATTGGACGCATCTTCCATCGCCTGCACAAAATCATCGCAGGTCGCCGCGCTACCGTCATGGCGCTCGAAATAGAGCTGCATCCCTTTCTGGAAGTTCTCCTCCCCCAGCAGGGTGTGCAGCATACGGATCACTTCCGCCCCTTTTTCGTACACCGTCAGGGTGTAGAAGTTATTCATCTCAATAACTTTTTCAGGGCGAATCGGGTGCGCCATCGGGCTGGCGTCTTCGGCGAACTGCATGCCGCGCATGGTGCGCACATTATTGATGCGGTTAACGGCGCGGGAGCCGAGATCGGAGCTGAACTCCTGATCGCGGAACACTGTCAGCCCCTCTTTCAGGCTCAGCTGGAACCAGTCGCGGCAGGTGACGCGGTTGCCGGTCCAGTTATGGAAATATTCATGTCCAATCACGCGCTCGATATCGAGATAATCTTTATCGGTCGCGGTATCGGTGCGGGCGAGAACATATTTGGAGTTGAAGATGTTCAACCCTTTGTTCTCCATCGCGCCCATATTGAAGAAGTCGACGGCGACGATCATATAGATGTCGAGATCGTACTCCAGACCGAAACGCTGCTCGTCCCACTTCATTGAGTTTTTCAGCGAGGTCATCGCCCACGGCGCGCGATCGAGGTTCCCGCGATCAACATAGAGCTCCAGCGCCACTTCACGACCGGAACGGGTAGTAAAGGTATCGCGCAGCACGTCAAAATCACCGGCCACCAGCGCAAAGAGGTAGCAGGGCTTCGGGAATGGATCCTGCCACTGCACCCAGTGACGGCCATTGTCCAGCTCGCCCTGATCGACACGGTTACCGTTGGAGAGCAGGAACGGGTAGCGGGTTTTATCGGCAATCAGTTTGGTGGTAAAGCGCGCCAGCACGTCCGGGCGATCGAGATACCAGGTGATATGACGGAACCCTTCCGCTTCACACTGGGTACAGAGCGCTTCACCGGATTGATAGAGCCCTTCGAGCGCGGTATTCGCCGCCGGGCTGATCTCGTTAACGATGCGTAAGGTAAAACGGTCCGGCAGACCGTCGATCACCAGCTGACCGCCCTCTTCTTTATAGTTCGTCCAGGGTTGGTCATTAATATGCAGGGAGATTAAGGTCAGATCGCCGCCATCCAGGCGCAGCGGCGCAGCAGAGGCGCTTTGGCGTGACACGTTGCTCAGCGCAGTGACGACGGTTTTCGCGGCGTCAAGGTCGAAGGTCAAGTCAATATCACTAATCAGGTAGTCTGGCGCACGGTAGTCGTGGCGGTATTTGGCTTGTGGCTGTTGTGTCATAAAAAACCTTTAGCATCTTCTGTTGGTTACGGTTCCAGTCTATTCCGGTTGCTACAAACGCGCCACGCAGAATGTTTATCTTTTCAGAGGGAAAAGCTCTGTCTGCTACATTTTTATAACAGTGGGCACGAAAAGCCATCGACCCTTTTTCGACGATATGGTGTGATGGGGTTCACTAAATGAGTAAACAAGGTATACTCCAGCGACTTACTTGCTTTGTTTAATCTACTAAACGCTCCTGTAAGAGGATGCTACTGCGCGCCATGACTCAACTCGCTTTTTCTGGTCTGCAAACGCTGCTGGATACCGATGCCTACAAACTGCACATGCAGCAAGCGGTGTTCCATCACTACTATGATGTGCATGTCTCGGCGGAATTTCGCTGTCGCGGCGACGATCTGCTGGGCATTTACGCCGACGCGATCCGCGAGCAGGTCGATGCGATGCGCCATCTGCGCTTGCAGGATGACGAATTCCTCTGGCTCTCCGGCCTGCCCTTCTTCAAGCCCGACTACCTCGCCTGGCTGCGTAACTTCCGTTACGATCCGCAGCAGGTCACCATCAGCAACGATAATGGCAAGCTCTCGATTCGCCTCTCCGGCCCGTGGCGCGAGGTGATTATGTGGGAAGTGCCGCTGCTGGCGCTGATTAGCGAAGTGGTGCACCGCTGCCGCTCGCCTGAAGCGGGCGTCCAGCAGGCCCTGCTGCATCTGGAGAGTAAACTGGCAGATTTCGCTGCGCGCACCGCGTCGCTGGATATGTCCGGTTTCCGGCTGATGGACTTTGGTACCCGCCGTCGCTTCTCTGCCGACGTCCAGCAAGCAATTGTTGAGCGGCTTAAACAGGAGCCGTGGTTCGTTGGTACCAGCAATTACGATCTCGCCCGTCGACTGTCGCTGACGCCGATGGGTACGCAGGCCCATGAGTGGTTCCAGGCGCATCAGCAGATTAGCCCCGATCTGGCGACCAGCCAGCGTGCCGCGCTGGCTGCCTGGCTTGCTGAGTACCCGGATAAACTGGGTATCGCCCTGACGGACTGCATCACCATGGATGCCTTCCTGCGCGATTTCGGCCCGGAGTTCGCGACCCGCTATCAGGGGCTGCGCCATGATTCTGGCGATCCCGCTGAGTGGGGCGAGAAAGCAATCGCCCATTATGAAAAGCTCGGTATCGATCCGCTGTCGAAAACGCTGGTCTTCTCCGATAACCTCGATCTCAATAAGGCGCTGGATCTCTACCGCCATTTCGCTTCGCGTATCCAGCTTGGCTTCGGCATCGGTACGCGCCTCACCTGCGATATTCCGGGCGTTAAGCCGCTCAATATCGTGATTAAGCTGGTGGAGTGTAACGGTAAGCCGGTGGCGAAATTATCCGATAGCCCCGGCAAAACGATTTGCCATGACAAAGCGTTTGTCCGCGCGCTACGCGAGGCCTTCGACCTGCCGCAGGTGAGAAAGGCGAGTTAATCATCAGGGAGCCAGTCGGCTCCCTTTTTTCATGACAAATTATTAATGCTGCCTACGAATTCTGCTTGTCTGATGGCGCTCGCCAGGTAACATAGGTGATCCCGCCCATTTCGGGTGGACAAGTGTTTATTTTTTCCGACTATTAATAGAGAGAATATTATGAGCGTTGTGCCTGTAGCCGACGTATTCCATGGTCGCGTTGCCGTTGACAGTGAAGTGACGGTTCGCGGATGGGTGCGCACCCGCCGAGATTCTAAAGCTGGTATCTCCTTCCTCGCCGTTTATGACGGCTCCTGCTTTAATCCTGTACAGGCCGTTATTAATAATTCTCTGCCCAATTACAATGATGACGTTTTGCATCTGACCACCGGTTGCTCGGTTGTGGTTACCGGCAAAGTGGTGGCCTCGCCGGGCGAAGGTCAGAGCCTGGAGATCCAGGCAACATCCGTGGAAGTGACCGGCTGGGTTGAAGATCCGGACACCTACCCGATGGCGGCAAAACGTCACAGCATCGAATACCTGCGTGAAGTGGCACACCTGCGCCCGCGCACCAACCTGATCGGCGCCGTCGCGCGCGTTCGTCATACGCTGGCGCAAGCGCTGCACCGCTTCTTCGACGAGCAGGGCTTCTTCTGGGTCTCTTCTCCGCTGATCACCGCCTCCGATACGGAAGGTGCTGGCGAAATGTTCCGCGTCTCGACGCTGGATATGGAAAACCTGCCGCGTAACGCCGAAGGCAAAGTTGATTACGACAAAGACTTCTTTGGCAAAGAGGCGTTCCTGACGGTTTCCGGTCAGCTGAACGCAGAGACCTATGCCTGCGCGCTCTCAAAGGTTTATACCTTTGGCCCGACTTTCCGCGCTGAAAACTCTAACACCAGCCGCCACCTGGCTGAGTTCTGGATGCTGGAGCCGGAGATCGCCTTCGCGAACCTCGACGATAACGCCCGTCTGGCAGAAGCGATGCTGAAATATGCCTTTAAAGCGGTGCTGGAAGAGCGTCTGGACGATCTGCAGTTCTTCGCCGAGCGCGTCGATAAAGATGCTATCGGTCGTCTGGAGCGCTTTATCGCGGCTGACTTCGCGCAGGTCGATTACACCGATGCGGTGGCGATCCTTGAGAAGTGCGGTGAGAAGTTCGAAAACCCGGTCTACTGGGGAGTCGATCTCGCCTCCGAACACGAGCGCTATCTGGCTGAGAAGCACTTCAAAGCGCCGGTTGTCGTTAAAAACTACCCGAAAGAGATTAAAGCGTTCTATATGCGCCTTAATGATGACGGTAAAACCGTGGCGGCGATGGACGTGCTGGCACCGGGCATCGGCGAAATCATCGGCGGCTCGCAGCGTGAAGAGCGTCTCGACGTGCTGGACGCACGCATGGCTGAAATGGGGCTCAATAAAGAGGACTACTGGTGGTATCGCGATCTGCGCCGCTACGGCACCGTACCGCATGCCGGTTTTGGTCTCGGCTTTGAGCGTTTGATCGCCTATGTTACCGGCGTGCAGAACGTTCGCGATGTGATCCCGTTCCCGCGTACGCCGCGCAACGCAACCTTCTGATTGCGTCCATGTCAAACAAGGCCAGCATAATTGCTGGCCTTTTTATTATCTGCTGTCAACTTTTGTTAACGCGGTCACACTTTATCCCGCCTGATAAATCGCCGTTTATACATTTCTTTGCGTTTTTTTACGCCTGAATTGCTTCGCAACAAAAATCACGGACGTGAATATTTCAAAGTGTTTCATTCGAATGATTAGCACATTTGGTCAAAATTAGCACAGCTATCTGGACGTCTAAACACAAATATAAGAAAAAGCCTTATCTGCCGCTTTTGTGCATAAGGTATGCCTTTATCTCAATTAAACATAAGTAATTCATATAAATAGCAATGGCGAAGCTGTTTTTTTACGCGGCAGCTGCGGAATTTAGAGATGGTTCACAAAGTTCCGTCAAATTCACAAAATATTACACAATATTTCTTCTTGTTACTTCTTTAAGACATTTGTAGCACTTTCAGGCTAGCGAAACGCTTACTTGTTTGGAAAGATGCCTCTCAGACACAGAAAGACACCAAACTCTCATCTGTAGTTCCGTAAATTTTTTTTGACGGATTTACACGGCGGCAGTGGCAGGTGTCCAAAAAAAACCAATGAGGGTAATAAATAATGATGAAGCGCAATATCCTGGCAGTGGTTATCCCTGCCCTGCTCGTAGCGGGCGCAGCTAACGCTGCTGAGATCTATAACAAAGATGGCAACAAAGTTGATCTGTACGGTAAAGCTGTAGGCCGTCATGTTTTCACTACCACTGGTGATAACAGCTCCAACGGCGATGCCAGCTACGCTCAGCTTGGTTTCAAAGGCGAAACGCAAATCAATAGCGATCTCACTGGCTACGGTCAATGGGAATACCGTGTCAGCGCAGCTCGTGCTGAAGGTGAGCAGCAGAATGGCAACACTCGTCTGGCATTTGCTGGCCTGAAAGTTGCTAATGCAGGCTCCCTGGATTATGGCCGTAACTACGGCGTTGTGTATGACGTTGAGTCTTACACCGATATGGCCCCATACTTCTCGGGCGAAACCTGGGGTGGCGCATACACCGATAACTTCCTGACCAGCCGTGCTGGTAGCGTCCTGACTTATCGTAATTCCGATTTCTTTGGTCTGGTTGATGGCCTCGCTCTGGCTGTTCAGTATCAGGCTAAAAACGAAGATAACCACAGCCTCATCGCACAGAACGGCGACGGCGTAGGTTACTCTTTAGCCTATGACTTTGCAGAAGGTTTCGGCGTTTCTGCTTCTTATGCAAATTCAGACCGCACTACCGCTCAGGAAGCTGATGGTAACGGTAAAAATGCAGAAGTTTGGGCTGTTGGCGCGAAATACGACGCTAACAATATCTACCTGGCAACTGTTTATTCGGAAACCCGTAACCTGAGCATCGTACAGAGCAGCCTCGTCGGGACTGAGTTCGCTAACAAAACCACCAACTTCGAAGCTATCGCTCAATACCAGTTCGATTTCGGTCTGCGTCCGAGCCTGTCCTATGTACAGAGCAAAGGCAAGGGTCTGAACGGCGGGGAAAGCAGTGCGGATCTGGCTAAATACATCGAAGCTGGCGTAACGTACTACTTCAACAAGAACATGAACGTGTTCCTGGATTACCGTTTCAACCTGCTTGATACCAACGAATACTCCAGCAGCTACGTGGGTACCGACGATCAGGCAGCTGTAGGTCTGACCTACCAGTTCTAATCAGTCACCCTCGACTGTTATAGGCATTTAAAACAGGGCTTCGGCCCTGTTTTTTTATGCCTGCGGCAAAAAGCGCGACGACTTTTGAAAAGCGTCGCGCTTTTTATTGCAAACGGTTGGCAATTCCCCTGCCAGCCGTTAACCTGATAACGGAATTCCCTTCTGTCATCAAAATGGAACCTCGTCATGTTTGAGAATATTACCGCTGCCCCTGCCGACCCTATTCTGGGCCTGGCCGATCTGTTTCGCGCCGATGAACGCCCGCACAAAATTAACTTAGGCATCGGTGTCTATAAAGATGAAACCGGTAAGACGCCGGTGCTGACCAGCGTGAAGAAAGCAGAGCTCTATCTGCTGGAAAACGAAGCCACCAAAAACTACCTCGGCATCGACGGCATTCCAGAATTTGGCCGCTGCACCCAGGAGTTACTCTTCGGCAAAGGCAGCGCCATTATCAATGACAAACGCGCACGGACGGCACAAACCCCAGGCGGCACCGGCGGTCTGCGCGTTGCCGCAGAGTTCCTCGCCAAAAATACCAGCGTAAAACGCGTCTGGGTCAGCAACCCGAGCTGGCCGAACCATAAAGGCGTGTTTAACTCTGCTGGCCTGGAAGTGTGTGAATACGCTTACTACGATGCACAGAACCATACCCTCGATTTTGAAGGGCTGTTGGCCAGCCTCGAGCAGGCGCAGGCGGGTGACGTGGTGCTGTTCCACGGCTGCTGCCACAACCCGACCGGTATCGATCCGACGCTGGAGCAGTGGGAGACGCTGGCGAAGCGCTCTGTAGAGAAAGGATGGCTGCCGCTGTTCGACTTCGCCTATCAGGGCTTCGCTCGCGGTCTGGAAGAGGATGCTGAGGGGCTGCGTGCCTTCGCTGCGCTGCATAAAGAGCTGCTGGTCGCCAGTTCCTACTCGAAAAACTTCGGCCTCTACAACGAGCGTGTAGGTGCCTGTACGCTGGTCTGCGCCGATGCAGATACTGCCGATCGCGCATTCAGCCAGATGAAATCAGTGATACGCGCGAACTACTCCAACCCGCCGGCCCACGGCGCGTCAGTGGTTGCAACTATCCTCAGCAACACTGCCCTGCGTGCGATCTGGGAGCAGGAGCTGACCGATATGCGCCAGCGCATTCAGCGTATGCGTCTGCTGTTTGTGAATACGCTGCAGGAGAAAGGCGCAAACCGCGACTTTAGCTTTATCACCCGCCAGAATGGCATGTTCTCATTCAGCGGCCTGACTAAAGAGCAGGTGCTGCGCCTGCGTGAAGAGTTCGGCATCTATGCCGTGGCTTCCGGGCGTATCAACGTCGCCGGCATGACGCCGGACAATATGGCACCGCTGTGCGAGGCGATTGTCGCCGTCCTGTAAGCAAGACGCAGGAAGTAAAAAGGGTCGCTTACGCGACCCTTTTTTGTTTACCACACCGGTTGTTCATCCTGCAGGAACGGGTTGTGCAACCGCTCATTCCCCAATGTCGAGAGTGGCCCGTGACCCGGAATAAAGGTCACGTCATCACCAAGCGGCAACAGCTTATGCTTGATGGAGTGAATCAGTTGCGCGTGATCCCCTTTCGGGAAATCGCTGCGTCCTACGCCGCCTTTAAAGACCACGTCGCCGGAGATCAGCAAACGTGACTGCGCGTCAAAAAAGACGATATGCCCCGGTGTATGTCCCGGACAGTGCAGCACCTGCAGGCTGATATTGCCTACGGCTACGCTGTCGCCTTCATTTAACCAACGATCGGGCGTCAGCGGCTGGCAATCTTCGAGGCCAAACATGCGGCTCTGCGCCGGTAATCCCTGTAGCCAGAACTCATCTTCTTTTTCCGGGCCAATAATTGGCACACCATAATGCTGCGCCAGTTCCGCCGCCGCACCAACATGATCGAGATGACCATGCGTGAGCAGGATTTGCGTCACCGTCACACCACACGCATCCACTTCCTGAATAATGCGCTCTGCGTCTCCGCCGGGATCGACCACGGCAGCGACTTGCGTCTGTTCACACCAGATTAGCGAACAATTCTGGGAGAACGCGGTAACCGGAATAATACGATAGTTCATACTGCTCCTGTAGCTCAGACTGAGTTTTACCAGTGCCTTACCGGCCCGGTGTCAATATGCACAAAATTGCTTTTGGGGTAGTATCCTACACCACCCGCGCGCAGAGATAACGCAGCTTTGCGAATATTACTCAGGGAAATCCCTTCAATATGGAAATCCATTGCCTGGCCTTTGGTGTGATAGCTTTTTTTCGCCACACCGCGGCTATGAGCACGCAGCTCATTATTGGTATCAACAGAGCGATAACCGGAGATGAGTTGGACAGGTTTATTCGTGCCTAACAGGCCTTGCAGGCGGAACAGGTGATCAAATAGCTGAGGATCCATGTGCGTAATTTTATTTGCGCGGTAATCACGGAAGAAATGGTTGAGTTTTGCTAATTCATCCTGAATATAGCCTCTACCATCAAAGAACTCAGCTTTAATAGACTCCCCGGTATTAAGATTATTCAATCTCAAAATACGCGGGCGCGGCGTGGAGAGCGTCGCAAAAGCGGGGGTGGGCAGAAGAGCAACACCGAGTGTAGCTCCACCCAACGCCAGCAATTTGCGGCGATTAGCGTCAAATTTATCCATGATAATCAGATCTACAGAAAAAGTGCATTGAACGATTTTTATGCACTGCTTTAGCGCACGAGAGGCACCTTACCGGGCATCAAACGCCGCGTCAAGGCGGCCTCTCCCCAGCAATCCCGGGCTCTGTAGCCTGAACTACCCGGGAATTGCCTGTCACTATGACAACGGAAAATCGCAAACTGCTTCATTTACCTGATTAATTTTTCAGCTTTCGCCAGAACAAGCGCACCGGTGCGCGCCGTCAGATCATAATTGTAAATATCTGTGCGGTATTGCGTGCGTCCATCCGCGCCAACAAACGCGGTCAAATAGTAAAGATTGACCGGAATATCGTGGCGAATATTCACGTAACGCGTATCGCCCTGCTTTAACGCATCCGAAATACGCGTATCGCTCCAGCCCGCATCCTGCAATAGCATATTGGCAAGCTCAGAGGATTTATTCACCCTCACGCAGCCAGAGCTAAGCGCTCGGCCCTGTTTCTGGAACAGAGCGTGGTTCGGCGTGTCATGCAGGTAAATCGCGTCAGAACTCGGCATATTGAACTTATAACGCCCAAGCGAGTTAGTTACGCCAGGCGCCTGCTGGAAACGGAAAGGCAAGTTGGATGGCGTAATCGTCGCCCAGTCGACCATAGTCGGATCGATCGGCTCTTTGCTGTTCCAGCCGCGCAGCACGGTGTAACCGTGGCGCTCAAGGTAGGTGGGATCGTTCCACAGCTTCGGCAGGATATCTTTGCGCGCCAGCGTCGGCGGCACATTCCACGGTGGGTTAACCACAACGTTGTTAAGCGCGCTGCTCATCATCGGCGTTTTGCGGTCCGGGCGACCGACGATCACTCTCGACGACAGCACTTCATTGCCGTTGAGGTAGTAGACCAGCGAATACTCCGGAATATTGACCATAATACCGGTCGAGAGCGTAGAGGGCAGCAGGCGCAGACGCTGAATATTAAGCGCCAGCAGACCGGCGCGCTGCGCAGGCGTGACGTTCAGCCAGTCGCGCGTGCTTTTACCGATCACGCCATCAGCATGCAAACCCTGCCAGGCCTGAAAGCGTTTTACCGCTTCAACCAGCGTGCGGTCATAGGCCTCACGCGCGGCGGGCTTTTTCTTAGGTGCAGGCTCTGCTGACGGGCTGACCGCGGCATTGCCATCCGGCAGCGCAATCTCCGCGCCGCTCTCCAGCATGCCGTTGCGCTGCAGGATCTCACGCAGTGCCGGAACGTCATTGCTCCACTGTCCCGGGCGCAATGACGCTGTACCGGTCATCTCCGGCCATGGGCGCGAATCCGCCACCAGCGTCAGCAAGGATTGATGCATCGCCGCATATTGCGGGTGATGCGGTGCCAGAGTGGCAACAAATGCCGGCAGGGAGCCGTTATCAAGCGCAGATTGCCACTGGTTGATCACCGAAATAGCGGGCGTCGCGAGCGTATAAGGTTTATCGCTATAGAGCCAGCGCTGGCCCTTCGCCTGGATACCAGCCACAAATTGCAGGTAACCCATCATCGCGTCAGAGAGGACGACATCCCGCGCCATGCCGGTCACATCCGGGTTGGTCAGCAGTTCGACCCAGGTGGTAAATTGCGGCTGAAAGCCGCCAATCGCCACTTCCGCCAGCTGCTGCTGGAAAGCCTGAACCGCTTCGCGGTTCTCCCACATCGGCTTCTGGCCGCGTGCAGCATAGAGCGCCGCGAGCTGATCCATATAGACCGGCGTCCAGTTTGCCGGCAGCTGAGATTGCAGCTGTGACCGCACATCGGCAACCGAGACACCGTTCGGATAGGGTTTCACACCAATCATCATCGCCGTGGCCGGAGATTGCTCCAGCGGCTGCGGTAATAGGGTGGGTTGATCGCCCGGCGTCGCCGAGGTATCAACCGGTACAACTTCAGGCTCATCGGCCTGCGCATTAAACAGCGGAGCGAATGCGAATGCCAGGCACAAACTCAACGCCGACATTCGACGACCATACGACTTCAAAAGCAACATCCCTGCCCCCTGTTCTCACCTTGCATGTGACTAAATGTCACCTTTTTCTCAGTATATAAAGACAAAAAAACATTTGTCTGCCCTACTGTAAAGAAGTTTAAAGATTAAACGCCGACTGGCAATCTTTTTCAGAAAACAAAAAGAGCGGCACTGAGGCCGCTCTTTATATATTGTGCTGCGATTAGGAAACGTCCGCCGTCCCCGGGAGCGTTTCCGGCAGCTGCGGGGCAAAGCCACGCAGGCCGACAACATGCACATGTTCCTGATTTTGCACCACTTTACGCACCAGCTTGTAGGTGGTGCCTTTCTCCGGGCTGATGTTCTCCGGCGCGGCGATAATCAGCTGCATCTCCAGACGCTCACACAACTCGAAGAGTGTGGCGATAGAGCGGGCATCAAGACGTGCCGCTTCATCAAGGAACAGCAGGCGACACGGCGAGATATCCTTGCCGCGCAGGCGGCGGGCTTCATCTTCCCAGCTCTGCACCACCATCACCAGAATGGACATCCCGGTACCGATCGCTTCCCCGGTCGACAGCGCGCCCGACTCGGCGCGCAGCCAGCCGTCGGAGCCACGGTTAACTTCCACTTCCATCTCCAGATAGTTGCGGTAGTCGAGCAGCTCTTCGCCAATGGTCTGCGGCGTGCGCTGGCCCATATCGATTTGCGGGTTGAGGCGCTGATAGAGCTTCGCCAGCGCTTCCGAGAAAGTCAGACGACTGCTGTTAAACAGATCCTGATGCTGCTCGTGCTGCTCTGAAAGCACATTCAGCAGCGTGGCATGGGTCTCCCGCACGTTCACATTTAAGCGCACGCTGTTGACCTGGCCGAACGAGACGCTCTGCAAACCCTGGTTGAGCATGCGGATACGGTTCTGCTCACGCTGAATGGTTTTGCGAATAATATTCGCCACGCTGCGGGAGCTGATCGCCAGCTTCTGCTCGCGGGAGGTGAGCTCTTCCGTCAGGCGGCTCAGCTCAATCTCCATCTGCTCAATCGCCTCTACCGGATCGTCGGTGCGAATAATATCCTGACGGATACGTTCGCGCAGATGCTGGTAGACCGCGACAAAGAACTGGATTTTACGCTCCGGGCGTTTCGGATCTTCTGACATGCGCAGCACATCGCGCAGGTGTTCATTATCCGACACCGCCAGGCGCAGCGCGCCAAGGGCCTTATCCGACATGGATCGCAGTTCGTCCGCAGAGAGGTAGGCCAGCTCGCGGCGGTGGAGACGACGCTCAACGCCGTTATCTTTCACCATACGCATCACCGCGCACCAGCCCGCTTTCGCGCTCACCACCTGCTCGCGCATCTCGTGATAATCGCGTTCCAGACGGCGTAACTTGCGTGTCAGGTTATCCATCTCGGCTTCACAGAAGGTGAGCGCTTTTTCCAGCTGATTACGGCGCGAGCGGTTGCCGGAGAGCTGGGCATGCAGTTCGTCACGACGCTGACGCGCGCGCTCCTCTGCCCCGCTGTCGGCGCGCACGCCGATATCCTGCAGCTCTTTTTGCAGGTCATTAAGCAGCTCTTTTTTGGTATCAAACGAACTCTTCAGCGAGGCGAGCACCTGGTTGTACTGGCCGTACTGCGCGGCATGGCTGCGCATCGCTTCGCGCGCACGGGTACGCTCCGCTTCAGCCTGCTCCAGGCGCTGGCGCAGCTTCTCATTGAGATCGTTATTGCCGTTAAACATCTCGGCGGAGTCGGAGTAGCTGAAGTGCGCCCGGCGCTGAACCACTTCCGCCAGCGCGAAGGCCTGCTGGCGCGCATCACGCTGCACCTGCTGTGACGCGGCGTAGTCAGCTTTAAGTTGTTCAAACTGCTCCGGATCGCTCTGCAACACAGAGACCATCGGCTCGAGCTTCGCCAGCTGATTGCCGAATTGCTGAATAAAGCGCGCGGCTTCCTGCGCTTCATCCAGCCGCTCCTGGATCTCATCGACGCGATCGGCGAGAGTCTCATCCGCCAGCAGGCTCAGGCGCGGCAGCAGGCGGTTAAGCTGGGCTACGCCCTCTTTCGCCTGCTCGAACTGAACGCGATTCTGCTGGTTATCATTTTCATGATTGCTGATCGCACGCTCAAGCTCGCCGCGGCGGCTGTTGAGGCTGCGGATCTCCGCTTCCGGATCGTCGTCAAACGCCACGCCAATATGGCTACCGATAAAGCGGCTGAAGGCCTGATGCAGGCGCTGGGTTTTCTGCACGTCAAACGACAGGGTGGCGAAACGTTCCGCCAGCGTTTCCCGCTCGGCATGCAGGCTTTCAATCCGGCTTTCACGTGCAGCACGGCCAAAGATCGGCAGCGTCGGGAAGCGTGAATAGCGCCACTGGCGGTCGGCGATTTTTACCACTACCGCTTTTTCCAGCTCATCCACGCTGAAGACGCTGTCATCGAAGGATTGCGGATCCCCTTCGATCAGGTAGAGATCTTCCGGGCAATCCTCCAGCCCTTCGAGCATTCCGGCGACCAGCGAGAGATCCGGCACCACGATAGCGTGGCGTGACGGGCCATACAGCGCCGAGTAGTAAGGGGCATCTTCGAGGCTGACGTCATCATAGATTTCCGAGAGCAGGACGCCGCCAAAGCGTTCGGCCAGCGCATTGAGGCGCTGATCTTCCGCACCGCCCGGCTGGCTTAAACGCTCAATCTCATCATCGACTGCACGTTTACGCGCGCCAATCTCATCGCGCTCAACGATAGCCTCGCGCTCGCGCTCCAGCAGCTGTTGCAGATACTCGGTAACGTCCTGGCCCGACTCAAACTGCTCGCCGCTCTGTTCACACAGCTGCGACAGGCTGTTCTGCGCCGCCAGCCAGACCGGCGCGCGTTTGGTGAGGGTCTGAATGCGCGACTGTAACTGCTCCAGCTCCTGACGCAGCGCCATACGCTGCTCACCGGCGGCAGAAACGTTATCTGAGAGCGCGGCAATCTGCGCTTCCAGCTGCTGATGCAGCGCTTCCAGCTCATCGGCATCAATCTGTTTGCCCTGGCGTTTGCAGAACTCCGCCAACAGGCGCTCGGCGTCCTGCTGCTCGCGCAGGCGCTGCTCCAGCTCCGTCAGGCGCATGCGCAGCGGCTGAACCTGCTCCGCCAGATGGCGCTGGTTAACTGCATCGCGCAGTAATTCACGCGCCACGCTCCAGGCTTCATTACGCGCCAGCGGGCCATTAATGGCGGCCACCAGCTGATAGGCCTGCTCAAACTGGCTGTGCGCCGTTTGCGCGACGCTGATTTTTTGGTCCAGTGACAGCAGTTTCTCGGTTGCTTCCTGCTCTTTCGCCTGGAAGGTCTCGAGCCACTCATCGGCGCTCTCAATGGTCAGATCCGGCAGATGGCAGAGCGTTTTTGCCCGCTCCAGCGCCTGCAGAGCCTGGTTGTACTGGATCGCGCGGGTTTGCTGAACGTCCAGCGCCTGCTGGTAGTCCGCAAGCTGGTTTTTCAGCTCATCCACTTCCAGCTCGGCCGCTTCGGCACGGGCTTCGTTATCTTCCTGGCGCTCGGCGGCTTCCGCCACCACTTCCTGCTGCTCTTCAAGGCGGATCTGCAACTCTTCCAGATCGGCTTCGTAGCGCTCAATTTTTTCCTGCTGACGCAGCGCGGTCTGCACGAGGTTCAGGTGATCGCTGGCGGCCTGGTAATCAGCTTCCAGATCCCCTTCCGCACCGCTATGTTCCGCCAGCTCGCGCGCCATATCGACATGCTTATACTGCTCGGCGGCCAGCTGCTTGCGCGAGGTAAAGAGATCGCGGCGATACTCCAGCGCTTTATCCAGATGCACCCGGCGCTCATTGGCGTGGCGCATATAGTCTGCCGCCACGTAATCGGTGGCTTCGCTGATCAGGTGTTTAAACAGATCGCGGTCGGACTGGGTAACGCGGATCGCCTCCAGCGTCATGCGGTTTTCGCGCAGCGCCGCTTCCATATCCTGAAACGCTTTACGCACGCCGCTGTTTTCCGGCAGCAGGTAGTCGCGCAGGGAGCGCGTAATGGCGCTGGAGATCCCGCCGTAAAGCGAGGCTTCAATCAGGCGGTAGAACTTGCTGCGATCGGAGGCGGAGCGCAGGCGACGCGCCACGATCCCCAGATCAAACATCAGCGAGTGGTAATCAGTGATGGAGTTGAACTGCTTAAACTGCACCCCTTCCATCGCGTCGAGCTTATCTTTTACTTCCTGCAGCGTCAAAACACGCGCCTGGCGCTCATTGAGGGTTTCCGTCAGCAGTTGCGTTGGCAGCACAGCGGTCGGTAATCCCTGAATGGCAAAAGGTTTAATATCCACTTTGCGATCGCGACCGGCGACCTGCTGCAAACGCACGCCAACCAGCACGCGCTGATTGCGGGAGTTGATCACATCCAGCACCGAATAACAGACGCCGGCTTTCAGTTTGCCGTGCAGACCCTTATCGCGTGAGCCGGACGTCGCGCCCGCTTCGGTGGTGTTACGGAAGTGCAGCAGCGTCAGATCCGGGATCAGCGCCGTGACAAACGCCGCCATGGTGGTCGATTTCCCGGCTCCGTTACCGCCTGACAGGGTGGTAACCAGCTCGTCGAGATCAAAGGTGCGGGCAAAAAAGCCGTTCCAGTTAATCAGCGTAAGCGAACGAAATTTACCGCGATCAATCATTACTCATCCTCCGAGCTGTCCGGCTGGTTCTCTTCAGGCTCATCATTGAGCTGCAGGTGATTTTCCACAGGCATCGCTTCACCGTCGCGGATCATGCGCAGCTGCGCTTCACGCGCATCGTCACCCGAACGCACATCGGCCCCGAAGCGGAACACCGATTCGGTGATGCGGAACTTGCTGCTGTCATTGCCCATAAACCAGATCATGCCGAGACGGCGCAGACGGTTGAGGGAAGAGCGCACCTTTTCCTGCAGCTTCTGACGGTCGAGATCGGAGCCGGTTGAGCGGTTGTTCACCAGCTTCAACAGCTTGTTTTCATCCGCCAGCGACAGCAGCTCGTCATAGAGCTCCTGCTGGGTAAAAATCCCCTCGTTGGCCAGACGCTCCGGGCTGAGATAGAGGTAGCACAGAATTTTGCCGACCATCATATCCAGCTCAGAGAGCACCGAGCGCGGGATCAGGGTGGTGGAGCGCGGGCGCAGATAGAAGAAACCTTCCGGCGCGCGAATCAGCTCCACGTTATAACGGGCGTAGAACTCCTCGAGATACTCCTGGAAATCCATCAAAAAGGCGTGATTATCCAGCTCGTCGAGGCCAATATGCCGCCCTGAGCGCAATGCGCTATCCAGCGCCGGAAACAGCGGGTTTGCCAACGCTTGTGCCAGTTTAACCGGCATCACTTGTTCAATATTTGTCGATGACATGCGCCTGTACCTTGGCTCCGTAATCATTAATCGGCTGCCATTTCGGCGGCAGGCCGGTGAAATCTGCTTGCGCTACGCCGAGGCGTACCGCCTGATCAACTACGATGCGCGCGATGTCAAAATGACGTGCGCGCGGGTATTGCGCCAGATACTCGCGGGCCACAAGGCCGAGATCGAGCGGCACACCTTTGGTTTTATAGATAGCCAGCTGCTGTTCGATCAGCGCCGCGAGCTGTTCGCGAATTTCGTTAAATTCTTCGAACTCCATCTCCGTCGGCAGCTCACCGGTCACCTCTTCGTCGCGCAGCGCCATCTCTTCATCGCGCATATCCAGCAAGCGGTCGGCGCTGGCGTGGGTTAACGCCCACGGCGCGTCGAAATAGCTCTGCACCGACTGGCGCAAACGCTGGGCGAAGACGCGGTTTTTATCCATATCGATCGCCGTACGGATAAATTTATGCACGTGGCGGTCATAACCGATCCACAGGTCGATGGACTGCTGCCCCCAGCTGACAATACGGTCGAGCTTGCTTTGCAGGTTAAAGACCAGTTGATCGAGGAACTCGAGATCGTCGCGCCCCATCGTCGCTTCCTGGATACTCAACAAGTTGGTTTGCAACTTATCGCCTGCCGCTTCGAGCGTATCCTGCAGTTCACGCAGCGTACCGGAGGTTTCAGAGAGCAGTAGCTCACAGCTGGAGATGGCGGCGCGCCAGTCCTTATTCAGCAACTGGGCGATATCATCTTTTACCTGCTGCTGCTGCTCATCCATGATGCGCTGGGTGAGATCGATACTGTCGAAAATCTCTGCAACAGAGTATTTCAGCGGCGCAAACACGTTCCGGTGCCAGTGAAACTCATCTCCGCCCTCTTCTGCTGCATCGGCAGCGCGCTTCAACTCGGCCGCCACAATAGAGAGCTGCATCGAGAGGCGCAGCGTGGAGAATTCGCGCTGGCGAATATAGTAATCGGTAATACCGATGCCCAGCGGCGTCAGGCGGTAGATGGCGTTGCCCTCTGCCTGCTCGCTGGTAAAGCGGTTCAACAAACGCTGACGCACCATATCGTTAATCGCGTTGTTCGCACGCTGGTTAACGGTTTCGCTGGTTTGCTCAAACGCTTCACTCACATGACGAAAGGCGTCAACCAGCTCGCCTTCACTCATTTCGCCATCAAGACGCTCGCCGTTAAGGGTGGCGACAGCCAGCAAAAAGGAGAGCCTGTCGACCGGCAGCGAGATGGAGAAATCATTTTTCCTGGCCCAGGCAACCAGTTCGGGGACTGTCTGGGAAAATTCACTCATCGTTTGTCCTTCCATCGATTTGCGGCTTACGGGCTGTCACGTGGATATAACGGCCGAGGCTAATATAGGGTTCCTGCCGGCAGTAGCGAGTTTCCAGCTCCAGCAGCATCTCGAAACTGCGCTGCTGCTGAGTTTTGTCGCGCAGATAGTCATGGAAAACACGCACGCCGGTTTTGCCGGTGATATGCCAGCCAATCTGCTCAAGCCAGCGGTAAACCTCGGCGGGCGCACGCGGGTAATCCGGGGAGAGCGTACGCTTCTTCCGCTTCGGCATGCCTACCTGCACATAGTCAAAGTTTCCTGCCACCATGTTATGCATCAGCAGGCCGTCAGCATTGTAAAACATCAGCGACAGCGCACCGCCCGACCTTAATACCGACCACAATTTTTGCAGCACGGCGACGGGATCGGCGACCCATTCAAGAACCGCATGGAACAATATCAGATCAACCGGCGATGCCAAATGTTGAGCAATATCCTGAACCGGGCAGTGTACAAAATGCATGTTACCGCTGACGCCTTTCTCTTCCGCCGCGGCCTGCGCGCGTTTAAGCATCTCCTGCGACACATCGCAGAGGGTCACATGATGGCCAAGCTGCGCCATGCGGATCGCCGTTTGCCCCTCACCGCCGCCCGCGTCAAGCACGTGCAACGGACCGTCATTCATTTCTGCCAGTAATATATCAAGATCCTGCCACAGGATCGCCTGACGCAGCAGACCTTTTGTCGTGCCGTAAATGTTGCGCGAGAATTTCTCGGCGATATCGTCGAAATTGCGATCCTGCATAGCCGCCCTACGCTCCTGGCAAAAGCGCTATTTTGTCACAGCCGTGCCGATAATGAACCTATCTGGTGTAAGATCCGCGGAAATCGCCTGCTGTATGCTCAAAAAGGAGACGGATACAGTGCTTTTCACACTGAAAAAAATTGTTGGTGGCCTGATGCTGCCGTTACCTCTTTTACTTTTGGTTATCGGGGCAGGAATTGCGCTGGTCTGGTTTAGCCGCTGGCAGAAAACCGGCAAGGTGTTTATCAGCGTCGGCTGGCTTTTATTGCTGCTTTTAAGCATCCAGCCGGTGGCGGATCGCCTGCTGAAACCGATTGAGGAGAGCTACCCGACCTGGCACGGTAGCGAGCGGGTGCAATACATCGTTGTGCTGGGGGGTGGTTATACGTGGAATGACGCCTGGGCGCCAAGTTCGAACCTGATTAGTAACAGCTTGCCGCGGCTTAATGAAGGGATCCGCTTATGGCGGGCTAATCCCGGTGCCAAAATGATCTTTACCGGCGCGGCGGCCAAAACCAACCCGGTAAGCACCGCAGAAGCGGGCGCCAGGGTTGCCGAGAGCCTAGGCGTACCACGCAGCGATATCATCACCCTTGATCAACCTAAGGATACGGAAGAGGAAGCGGCTGCGGTGAAGCAGGCTATCGGCGATGCGCCTTTCCTGCTGGTGACCTCCGCGTCGCATCTGCCGAGAGCAATGATCTTCTTCCAGCACGTCGGGTTAAAACCGCTGCCTGCGCCAGCGAATCAGTTGGCCATCGACTCGCCGCTTAACCCGTGGGAGCGTGTGATCCCTTCCCCGGTCTGGCTGATGCACAGCGACCGGGTGGGATACGAGACGCTGGGGCGCATCTGGCAGTGGCTAAAAGGCAGTTCAGGCCAGCCAGGGGAGCAGTGATTTCGAGGCCAGATCGACATTAGCACGGTTGAAGCGACCGGTATTTACCAGCTGCGCCACTTCGTCCCACAGCAGATAGAGCCAGCGCCGCCAGAGAAACGACTCGGCAACCGGCGCGCGCTGTAAATAGTGCCACAGCAACCCTTCCGCCTGCGGGCCATCCACCAGGCGGAAGAGTTCATACTCTCGCGGTGCCCATAGCATAATGCCAGGGCCAACCATCGCCAGTAGCTGATCGCTGCGGGCATCTTTCAGCATGCTGCGCAGGTTAAAACTGCCGTGCACCAGCACGCAATTATCGTTAAATCCTTCAAACAGCGATGGCAGACATTCGCGGGTGCGAAACAGCAGGCGCTTATCCTGCATCGTCAGCCCGGTATTTTGATATTGATTGAGGGTGGTCCAGAGCACTTCGACGCGCTGACGATACCAGGAGGGCCAGATATTCTCCTGGGTGCTGTCGACGGTGCCCACGCAGCCGTGGCTATCCTGCCGATGCCAGGAGAGCAGCCCCTCAACAATTTGATCTTTGAGCTGCTCCCAGCGCTCCGGCGTGCGCGCAGGTGCTTCAACCGGCACGCCGCGCAGGCGTTCAATCAGCAACACGTCAGGACCGGGGTGCTCTTCGTGGGTCATTACGCCATACACCACAGGCATGCGCACCGTGCCGCTGCGGGCGAGCATTGAGATTTTCCACGCCAGCTGTTGTGCCAGCCCCGGGGTGGTAAAGCTTCTTGCCATCAGCGGCATCGGGTTTCCCCGGCTGTCATAAAGCGTCCAGAGCGCCGAATCAGGTTTTTCACTGACGCACTCCATGCGGCTTAATTTCTCTCCCAGCAGATGACTCAGTTCGGCGCGAAGTTGTTCCATAGCAATGCCCCTACAAAAACGACTGCTTTTATAATGAGCGCCATACCGGGAGATGTCACCCCAATGAGATCAAAACAGGGTGATTATTTGACGAGATACAGCAAATCCCCTCCGGGCGGAGGGGATAAATAGATTAACGCATCGCCTGGCGGACGCGTTCAAGATCCTCTGGTGTATCGACACCAGTGCCGGGCACCACGCTTGCCACATCAACGTGGATTTTTTCGCCGTACCACAGAACGCGCAGCTGCTCGAGCATCTCGATCTGCTCCAGCGGGCTGGTTTGCCAGCTGACATAGCGGCGGATAAAGCCGGCGCGATAGCCATAGATGCCGATATGACGCAGGAAGCTGTCGCCGATGGTCTCACGCGAGGTGGCAAAACGGTCACGATCCCACGGAATGGTGGCGCGCGAGAAGTAGAGCGCATAGCCCTGCGCATCCATCACCACTTTCACCGCATTGGGGTTGAAGGCCTCTTCTGCACTCTCAATCGGCACGGCTAACGTTGCCATACCGACATCGCGGCGCGCAGCCAGATTGTCGGCGACCTGGCGAATGATCGCCGGCGGGATCATCGGCTCATCGCCCTGCACATTAACAATCACTGTCTCATCGCTGAAACCGCATTTTTCAACGACTTCAGCAAGACGCTCGGTGCCGGATTGATGATCCGCGCGGGTCATGCACACTTCGCCGCCCACCGCCTGCACTGCTACCTTCACTTCTTCGTTATCGGTGGCAACGATAATGCGCTCTGCACCAGATTCGCGGGCACGCTCCAGCACGTGCACCACCATCGGTTTACCGTTGATGTCGACCAGCGGCTTACCCGGCAGGCGCGTCGAGGCGTAGCGCGCGGGAATGATTACCACAAAGCTCATGGACGGCTCTCTTCTGGGGTTAACGCGCGGGCTTCAGTTTCCAGCAGCACCGGAATGCCTTCGCGTACCGGGAAAGCCAGGCTGTCAACTTTGCAGATCAGCTCCTGCTTATCCTGGGTGTAATTGAGTTTGCCGTTGCAGACCGGGCAGGCAATTATTTCGAGTAAACGGTGATCCATCTTTCCTCCTGAGAAACCGATGATGAGCAGATTGAACTTATCATAGGCAATTATGACGCCGCGTCTATCTCCAGACCGGCACGCAATGATGAAAACAGGCCATCGGGCAGGCGTGAAAAGGTAATGCGCTGCGCACCTTGCCAGCGCGCGAAGTCGGTAATCGCACGCTGTAGCCCCTTCTCCAGCTGAAGCGACGGGGAAATGCCCTCTTCCAGAAACAGCGCAATCACTTCAAGCACGCCGGTTTTGCGGTGCATTTTTGCATCCATCCGCCCGACCAGCCGCCCCCGGTGCAGCAAAGGCAGGACAAAATAGCCATATTGCCGCTTTGGTGCCGGGGTATAACACTCCAGCCGGTAGCTGAAGCCAAATAGTTGTTCCGCTCGCTTGCGATCCCAGACCACCGGATCGAACGGCGATAGCACCGCGCTGTGGGTGGCGGTGAGTTTGTCCGCCTGGGCTTGTTCCAGAAGCGGCAGCAAAGAGGCGTGTAGCCACGCAGGTCCGAGCCCCTCAACATTAACCGGTAATATGGTTTGCGCCTCTTGCATCTGCGCCAATGCCAGAGCAAGCGCCGGGCGACGCAGGCGATAGTAATCCGCCAGCCACTGTGCACGAAATAGCCCAAGGCTGCGGGCGCTCTTTTCCAGCATGATGGCTTCGGCCTGCTCCTGCGAGAGCAGATCGCGCACGTCGTCCCACTGCGGCATCACGCGCTGCGTCAGATCGTAGACGCGCTGGAAATTACGCCGCTCAATGACCATCACCTTTCCGGCAGTGAACAGCCCCTCAAGATGGCGCTTATGGGGTTTCCACTCCCACCAGCCGCTGGTGCCTTTGCGCGGATGCTCAAAATCAGCGGATCGCACCGGGCCGTGCTGTTCAATGTGCGCGATAAGCTGCTCAATCTCAGCCGCGTGCTCCTGCATCCACGCCTGGCGGTACTTCCACCCCATTTTGTCGGGTGCCAGCATGCGGTGACGGACGAGGGCAAAATCCTCGCGCGGCAGGAAGCAGGCTTCATGCGCCCAGTACTCCATCAGCTCGCCGTTGCGCAGGGCATCATCCAGCCAGTGCGGCTCAAAGGCGCCGAGGCGGCTGAACAACACCAGGTAAGGGCTGCGGGCGACGATATTAATGGTATCGATCTGCAACAGCGACATGCGCCGGATAGTCGGGAGAATATCGTCCGGTTTTGCACGTCGGGAGGGTTTTCGCAGCAGACCCTGCGCGGCGAGATGGAGATGGCGAGCGGCGGTAATCGAAATTTGCGGCACAGACATAGGCGTTCCTGTTAATGAAACAGGGCGCAGCCGAGGCGGCTATCCTCAGCGCACCAGTGTGAGCAGATCCAGCAATAATTTTTCGGCCGCATCGCCCGCAAGCTCGGCATCAACCGGCAGATACCACCAGTTAGCCTGCGCAAAAGGACGACACTTAACGGCATCTTTTTCCGTCATCACCAGCGTTTCACCGGGCTGAAGCAGCGCGTCGACATCCTTCTGTGCCAGCGCCTGGTGATCCGCCAGCGCCACGCTGCGCTTAAGCGTTGCGCCACACTCGGCAAGGGTAGCGAAAAAGCGCGGAGGATGGCCAATTCCCGCCATCGCGACAATCTGGCCAAGCTCGTTTACCGCACGGCGCTCGGCCGTCAACAGGTTGACCGCCAGACCCGGGCGCAGGCGCATGGCGATTTCACCCGCCTGCGGCGTACCGCCATTGGCAATCACCGCATCGACGGTTTTCAGGCGCGACGCGCGTTCACGCATCGGCCCCGCCGGCAGCCACCAGCCGTTGCCGAAGCGCCGCACACCGTCTACCACCACAATCTCTTTATCACGTGCCAGCCGGTAGTGCTGTAAACCATCGTCGGTAACGATCAGCTGCAGCGGATGCTGCGACAATAACGCGTTAACCGCCTCGCATCTGTCAGGCGAAACCGCCACCGGCGCGCCGGTACGCTGATAAATCAGCACCGGCTCATCTCCCGCCTGCGCTGTTGACGTTTCAGGCGTCAACAGCAGCGGATAACGTTCGGCTTTACCGCCGTAGCCGCGCGAGACCACTCCCACGCGGATTCCGCGCTGTTGGAGCTGCTCGACCAGCCAGATGACCACTGGCGTTTTACCGTTGCCACCCGCCGTCAGGTTACCGACAACGACCACCGGCACCGGCGCACGCCAGGCTTTTTTTAATCCGACACGATAAGCAAACCGGATTGCGCCACTCACCAGGCCATAGAGCCAGGAGAGCGGCAGCAGCAACAGCCACAGCGGGGATTCACCGGACCAGATGCGCGCGATCATTCGCCAAACTGCATCTTATGAAGCTGCGCATACGCCCCACGTTGCGCCAGCAGCTCAGTGTGGCTACCGCGCTCGACGATGCGGCCATCTTCCACCACCACAATTTCGTCGGCCTGTTCAATGGTCGACAAACGGTGCGCGATGACCATCGAGGTGCGGTTTTTCTGCAACTCATTCAGGGCCGCCTGAATGGCGCGCTCGGACTCGGTATCGAGTGCAGAGGTTGCCTCATCAAGGATCAGGATCGGGCTGTCGCGCAGCAGCGCGCGCGCAATGGCGATACGCTGACGCTGACCACCAGAGAGCAGAACGCCATTTTCACCAATGATGGTATCGAGACCGTTATCCATCTTATTGATAAAGTCGAGGGCATAGGCCATTTCAGCGGCACGCTCAATCTCTTCACGGCTGTACTCTTCCGTACGCGCGTAAGCAATGTTGTTCGCCACGGTGTCGTTGAAGAGGTGGACGTTTTGAGAAACCAGTGCGACCTGGTTGCGCAGTGATGAGAGCGTGTACTCGCGCAGGTCGTGACCATCCAGCAGAATTTCACCCTCATCGATATCGTAGAAGCGCGTGATCAGGCTGGCCATGGTGGTTTTACCTGAGCCAGAGCGCCCTACCAGCGCGACGGTTTTACCGGCCGGAATGGTGAGATTGATATTACGCAGCGCTGGGGTTTCACGCCCGGGATAGGTAAAGGTCACATTGCGGAACTCAAGATCGCCACGCGCACGTTCAATATTGCGGCTGCCTTCATCTTTCTCTTGCTCGCTATCGAGGATGGCAAACAGCGTCTGGCAGGCCGCCATTCCGCGCTGGAACTGCGCGTTGACGTTGGTCAGCGATTTTAGCGGACGCATCAGTGCAATCATCGACGAGAAGACCACGGTGATAGTACCGGCCGTCAGCGTCGCCATGACGCTCGGGAAGCTCGCGGCATAGAGCACAAAGGCCAGCGCCAGAGAAGCGATAAGCTGAATAATCGGGTCGGAGATGGAGGAGGCCGAAACCATTTTCATCCCCTGCAGGCGCATTTTGTTGCTGACTTTGTCAAAGCGGCTTGTTTCCACTTCCTGACCGCCAAACATCAGCACCTCTTTGTGCCCTTTCAGCATCTGCTCTGCGCTGGTGGTCACCTGCCCCATCGTGTTTTGCATATTCTTACTGATGCTGCGAAAACGTTTGGAGACAACGCGAATGGCGATCGACACGATCGGTGCCAGCACGATCAGAATCAGCGACAGCTGCCAGCTGTACCAGAACATCATGATAAACAGCCCGATGATTGAGGCACCTTCGCGCACCACGGTGATCAACGCGCCGGACGACGATGACGCCACCTGCTCTGAGTCGTAAGTGATACGTGACAGCAAGGTGCCGGTGGACTGTTTGTCGAAGAAGGAGACCGGCATGCCCATCATATGGCTGAACAGGCGACGGCGGATGGTCATCACCACTTTGCCGGAAACCCAGGAGATGCAGTAACTCGAAATGTAGCTGGTGATGCCGCGCAGGATCATCAGGCCAATTACCACCAGCGGCATCCATAGCAGCACTGAGCGATCCGTTTTACCAAAACCATCGTCCAGTAACGGTTTGAGGAGCGATAACATGAAGGTATCGCTGGCTGCGTTGAGGATTAACGCGATCGCCGACACGATCAGCCCCGCTTTAAAAGGCGCAATAGTCGGCCATAGACGGCGGAATGTCTGCCATGTAGAGAGATCTTTGTCGTTATGCATTCAAAAAACCAGCACTTGTTGAAATTGCCGCATATTCTACCCGTTATCTTGGGGGACGCCAAACCACTGATGATACCAACGTGGTAAAAGTTGATCGCGTAAGCTGTGGATTTCCCAGCCCTGAGGCGAAAATGAAACGGTAATCTGCCCCTGGTGAGGCGTGTCGTACCACTGATATCCCTGCTGCTGGTAGCGTTTTTTAACCTTCGCCGAGGGCAAGCGCCAGGCGTTATAACGCGAAGCTGACGCCAGTGCCGCCGCGCCGCCGACACGCTGTATAAAGGGCAATGTCGAAGAACTCTGGCTTCCGTGGTGAGGTACCTGCATCAGTGTAGCCTGCAAATGCGCCCAGTAATGGCTGAGCATCGCCATCTCTCCCTGCCCTTCAATATCACCGGTGAGCAGCACGCTGTAGCGTCCATCCTCTATCTTCACCACGCAGGAGCGGTTATTGCCCTGCGAGCGTGTCTCTTTTAGTGGCCAATGCGCGGTAAAGGTTAACCCCTGCCATTGCCAACGCTCGCCGCGAAAACAGGGCGCATGCCCTCCCCAACCCATGGGACTTCTGATCCACAACTGTGGCCAGATCTTCAGCAACGAATCCAGGCCGCCGCGATGATCCAGGTGATCGTGACTGAGAATTATCCCTTCAGGCCGCAGCCCGTGCCAGCGCAGCCAGGGCGCGATCAACAGCGTGCCACTGTCGCCGCCAGGCCACGCGGTGCCGGTGTCATACAACAGCGCTTTTCCCCGACGCTCTATCACTATTGCCAGGCCCTGCCCGACATCCAGCATATGCACTGACCAGTTATCGGGCCGCGCGCTGCGCCAGACGGGATAAGCGAGCAGCGTCAGGCAAGCCAGAGAGATAGCAGGCAGCGTGCGCCACAGGCGAAAACGTAGCGCAACCAGTACCAGCCACGGCGCCCAGGCGAGCCATTGCCAACGCGTATCAATATTGACCCAGCCGGACGGCAGCCCGCGTAAAAATGTAAACAGCGCCTCAAGGCTCATATCCGCCAGCGCCCAGCAGAGCGACTGCAAAACCGTGGAGCCGGCCAGATGCAGCAGCATCCCGGCCAGAATAAGCGGCACTGTCACAAACGTCACCAGCGGGACGGCAATCAGATTCGCCACCAGTGCGCTCAGGCTCATACCATGAAAGATAGCCAGCTGCATTGGCAGCAAAAGAAACAGCATCCCGACCTGCAGATGCAGCAGGTTAAGCGTCCCCCGCCCGAGCCACGTGCGCACCTTAAACAGCACTGGAAACCACTGAAACCAGAACAGCAAGGCTGCGACGGCAAAAGCGGAGAGCCAGAGGCTATCAGAGAGCACCGCAAGCGGATCGATAAACAGAATCGCGGCCACGCAGCATATCCATACTTGCCAGGGTGACCACTGCCTGCCGGAAAGACTTAGCAGCGCCCAGACGCAAAGCGATATTGCTGTACGCAGCGCTGGCGGTTGTAACCCCGTAAGCCAGGCGTAGCAGACCGCGCAAACTAACCCGGTTAAGAGAGGAAAGCGCCAGTTAATCCAGTGCGCAGGTAAGAGAAGCTGTGCCGCTCTGGCAAACAGCCCGCCAAGCATCGCGGCCAGCGCGATGTGTAAGCCGGAAATCGCCATCAAATGCGCGGTTCCCGTCTGGCGGAAGGTCTCCTTTATCTCCGGGCTAAGCGCTGCGCGCTCCCCCATACCGAGCGCAAGAATAACGGCTTTCCACTGCCGTTCAGCCAGTACTTCTCCCAGCGAGTGAAGATAGTCTGCACGCCAGTTGCAGTGCGCTTGCAGTAAGCTGGCATCGATAAAGCGACCGGTGAGCGGTTGATGCGAAGCCAGCGCATAGCGCTGTGCATCAAATCCCCCTTCGTTCAACTGCCCGTGAACGGCCCGCGCGCGGATAGTCATTGCCCAGCGTTGCCCGGCGCAGGCCGGAGCGGGCAGATATTGCCCGTAGAGCGTAATGCCCGGTGCGGCGAGAAGCCGCTTGCCATCAAGACGACGGATTTTTCCCTGATGACGGGTCGCATTATCGCTGTGAGTAATTTCAAACTCGATCTGGCGATGCGCTGTTGGCAGGTGCTGGGCCGGCCAGATGGCCTGCATTGCGGCAAGGATCCCCCACGCAAAAATCAGCAGCGTCATGCCTGCGTAGCGCAATACGAGGTCGCGTTGGCAACCCAGCAGAAATCCGGCAATGATGACGCACCAGATTGTCCTGATGCCCGGCAATGCGGGCAGCCACGCAAGCGGCATAATCCCGAGCGTGATACAGGCAGCCAGCGCGGTCAGTCTCATCTCCACCTCCGTGTTATGGGGCGCAGTATGAGATGCAGAGATAGTGATGTCAGGAGCGTATTTCGCGGTTTGCGGCGCATGTCGGGGGGTTTTAACAGGGTTACGCTACAGCGACATATTTTTGCGAGGCAGGCCGGAAAAGTTAGCGATGCTAAAAACGAAAAAAGCACCCCTGAGGGTGCCCTTTCGACGAGTAAACGTTAGCGTTGGCTAAGGCTTATTCATAAATATTGGCGCGGTCACGTAATTCTTTACCCGGCTTAAAGTGCGGAACGTATTTACCTTCCAGATCCACTTTGTCGCCTGTTTTTGGGTTACGCCCGGTGCGTGGTGCACGATAGTGCAGGGAGAAACTGCCGAAACCGCGGATCTCAATGCGCTCACCCTGGGCAAGAGTAGAGGCCATATGCTCCAGCATCTCTTTCACTGCATCTTCAACAGCTTTAGCCGGAATATGCGATTGCTGGCTTGCAAGTCTTTCGATCAATTCTGACTTGGTCATGATTCCTCCGGTCTCCTTCAACGCAAGGTTAGCTTAGTAGCTTGAACAAGGGCGGCCGTAGCCGCCCTTTGTCATTGATTACAGGACGAATCTTGTAATCTGTCAAGTTGCTCATCATCAATTGCGCTATAACGGCCGACTTACGTCGCGCTACAGCGCAAATGAGACAGCGTGCTTGAATTACTCGCCTTTAGCTGCTTTGAAAGCTTCAGCCATAGCGTTAGAGAAGTTGCCTTCTTCCTGTTTGTTGTTAACAGAAGCGATTGCATCTTTCTCGTCAGCTTCGTCTTTCGCACGAACAGACAGGCTAACTACGCGGTTTTTACGGTCAACGCCGGTGAATTTAGCTTCAACATCGTCGCCAACATTCAGAACCAGAGTTGCGTCTTCAACGCGGTCACGGGAAGCTTCAGAAGCGCGCAGGTAACCTTCAACGCCGTCAGCCAGTTCTACGGTTGCGCCTTTAGCGTCAACTGCAGTGACTTTACCGTTTACGATTGCGCCTTTCTTGTTCAGTGCAACGTAGTTGTTGAACGGATCTTCTGCGAGCTGTTTAACGCCCAGGGAGATACGCTCACGCTCTGCGTCAACCTGCAGAACAACGGCTGCGATTTCGTCGCCTTTTTTGTATTCACGAACTGCTTCTTCGCCTGCAACGTTCCAGGAGATGTCAGACAGGTGAACCAAGCCGTCGATACCGCCGTCCAGGCCGATGAAGATACCAAAGTCAGTGATAGACTTGATTTTACCTTCAACGCGGTCGCCCTTGTTGTGGGTTTCAGCGAACTGCTGCCACGGGTTGGATTTGCACTGCTTCAGGCCCAGGGAGATACGACGACGTTCTTCGTCGATATCCAGAACCATAACTTCCACTACATCGCCAACGTTAACAACTTTGGACGGGTGGATGTTTTTGTTGGTCCAATCCATTTCGGAAACGTGAACCAGGCCTTCAACGCCTTCTTCGATTTCAACGAAGCAGCCGTAGTCGGTCAGGTTGGTCACGCGGCCAGTCAGCTTGGTGCCTTCCGGGTAGCGTTTAGCGATAGCAACCCACGGATCTTCGCCCAGCTGTTTCAGGCCCAGAGATACACGGGTACGCTCGCGATCGAACTTCAGCACTTTAACAGTGATTTCGTCGCCAACGTTTACGATTTCGCTCGGATGCTTAACGCGTTTCCATGCCATATCAGTGATATGCAGCAGGCCGTCAACGCCGCCCAGATCAACGAATGCACCGTAGTCAGTGAGGTTCTTAACGATACCTTTAACTTCCATGCCTTCCTGCAGGTTTTCCAGCAGCTGATCGCGCTCTGCGCTGTTTTCGGATTCGATAACCGCACGACGGGAAACAACAACGTTGTTACGCTTCTGGTCAAGCTTGATTACTTTGAATTCAAGCTCTTTGCCTTCCAGGTGCAGAGTGTCACGGACCGGACGAACGTCTACCAGGGAACCCGGCAGGAACGCACGAATACCGTTGAGCTCAACAGTGAAGCCGCCCTTGACTTTGCCGTTGATAACACCGGTAACAGTTTCAGCGTCTTCGTAAGCTTTTTCCAGCGTGATCCAAGCTTCGTGACGTTTCGCTTTCTCACGGGACAGCAGGGTTTCACCGAAGCCGTCTTCTACTGCATCCAGAGCAACGTCAACTTCGTCACCAACCTGGATTTCCAGCTCGCCCTGGGCGTTTTTGAACTGCTCAGCCGGAATGGCGGACTCAGATTTCAGACCGGCGTCAACCAGTACGATATCTTTGTCGATAGCAACAACAACACCGCGGACAATGGAACCCGGGCGGGTTTCGATTTCTTTCAGGGACTCTTCAAAGAGTTGAGCAAAAGATTCAGTCATATTGATAATCTTCAGGATTCTTCAATTTAACGTCCACCTGGCTTCATGCCGGATGGGGTTGTTTCACATGCCTGCTCACAATCCATTGCAGCAGGGGGTACTACGAATTCGGTCGCATAGGTTATGCGAGAGCCAACTTTTGGCGGGCGTATTGTAGCGCTTTTTCAATCACTTGCTCAATGCTTAAGCGGGTAGAATCCAGCACTAAAGCATCGGCAGCGGGAACCAGCGGTGCAACAGGACGATTACGATCGCGGTCGTCTCGTTCCTTTATCTCAGCCAAAAGGCGTTCAAAGTTAACACTAAAGCCCTTCTCCTGCAACTGTAGCATGCGGCGATGCGCACGCTCGTCCGCCGAGGCGTCGAGGAAAATTTTTACCGGCGCATCGGGGAAAACCACCGTGCCCATATCGCGGCCATCGGCAATAAGACCGGGCGCTTCGCGGAAGGCGCGCTGGCGACGCAACAGCGCTTCACGCACGCGCGGGAACGCAGCAATCTGCGACGCGGCATTGGCCACTTCCTGGGTACGAATTTCGCCGCTGACATCTTCGCCTTCGAGGATCACTTCCAGATGACCGTCGGTTGAGACAAAACGCACATCCAGGTGCACGGCGAGCGGCACCAGTACATCTTCCGAAGAGACATCCACGTGATGATGCAGTGCGGCCAGCGCCAGCACACGATAAATTGCGCCTGAATCTAACAGATGCCATTGCAACGCTTCCGCCATTGCCTTGCAAAGCGTGCCTTTTCCCGCACCGCTTGGCCCATCAATGGTGATTACCGGGGCAATTGCCGTCATCTTTTTCTCCTTAATTAAGGCATATCGTTATATAACGCCGCGCATTATACGCGCCAACGCGCACGAAAGTTACTGCTGCGTGCGAATAACAAAAGAGTATGAGGCTGAGTGTAGATTAATTGCGCGGGAGTACGGGCTGATTTGCATCAGCCCGGAATAAAACTTACTTCTTGCTATCGGCGGCGATACGGTCGCGGATATGCTTCGCACGCTCAGCTGACGGCGGGTGAGAATCAAACATCGATTTCTCAGAACCGGCATCCAGCTTCGCCAGCTTGTCAAAGCTGGTAACCAGACCCTGACGGCTGATGTTGCGTTTTTTCAGCAGATCGTAGGAGAAATCATCCGCTGCGGACTCCTGGCTACGGGAGAAGGCAGAGTTGATCAGGTTCTCACCCAGATCGCCCAACTGAGACTGGGAGAGCTGTGCACCTGCCGCGCTGCTGGCGGAGATTGCATCACGCGCGGCCAGTGTGGCATATGCGGTTTGCATCGCTTTACGGCTATGGCCCAGCGCAACGTGGCCCATTTCATGGCCCAGAACCGCTTCAACTTCGTTGTTGGTCATCATGTCCATCAGACCGCTATAGACACGAATACAGCCGTTCGCCATCGCCCACGCGTTCACTTCTTTGGTCATATAGACTTTGTAAGTGACCGGCGTGCCATCGATGTTGTTGCCCAGCGCTTTAGCAATCTTGTTCAGACGCTTCGCGTAGGTGCTCGATGCAGGCGCGATGGTGTTTTGCTTGTCCATCTCAGCACATGACTGCTCAGAAAGCGTTTTCACATCCGCGTCGCTCAGCGTCGCCGCTTTATAAGCAGACATACCGGATTTGGTCAGCGCATCCGTATCAATACCACCCATGTTCTTACAACCAGAGACAAGCGTTGCTGCTACGAGGCAGCTAAAAATCATTGTTTTTTTCATTGACAGTCCATGTATTAACTAACTGAATTGAGGGAAAGAGTCCCGCGCAAATGGTAGCACAGCGCAGCGGCTTTTCACCCTCTTAACAATGGCAGGTCATTGCGCCCCGCAGAGGATGCGGGGCGGTAAGAACATCAGGCAAGCGTACTGATACGCGCTAACTGCTCGAAGTAATCCGGGAAGGTTTTCGCTGTGCATTTCGGATCGAGAATGGCGACCGGCGTATCCGACAGCGCCACCAGCGAGAAACACATCGCCATGCGGTGATCGTTATAGGTGCCAATCTCTGCAACCTGCAGCGCGGCTGGCGGCGTCACGCGAATAAAGTCTTCGCCCTCCTCCACCGTGGCGCCCACTTTGCGCAGCTCCGTCGCCATGGCGAAGAGGCGATCGGTCTCCTTCACGCGCCAGTTGTAGATGTTACGCAGCGTGGTAGTACCCTTCGCGAAGAGCGCCGTGGTGGCAATGGTCATCGCCGCATCGGGAATGTGGTTCATGTCCATATCGATGGCGTTCAGCTCGCCGCGCGAGCAGGCAATATAATCTTCGCCCCAGACTACGGTCGCGCCCATTTTTTCCAGCACGTCGGCGAAACGAATATCGCCCTGCACGCTATTACGGCCAATACCGGTCACCTTGACCGTACCGCCCTTAATGGCAGCCGCCGCAAGGAAGTAGGAGGCCGAAGAGGCATCGCCCTCAACCAGGTAGTGCCCCGGTGACTGATAGTGCTGCCCGCCACGCACAACAAAACGCTGGTACTGCTGGTTATCAACGTCAACGCCAAAAGTTTTCATCAGATGCAGGGTGATATCGATATAGGGTTTCGACACCAGATCGCCTTTGATGGTGATCACCGTATCCTGCGGTGCCAGCGGCGCGGTCATCAGCAGCGCGGTTAAGAACTGGCTGGAGACGCTGCCATCAACGCTCACTTCACCGCCGTTAAACCCGCCGCGCAGGCGCAGAGGCGGATAGTTTTCCTGCTCAAGGTAATCAATTTTCGCCCCGCCCTGACGCAGCGCGTCAACGAGATGGCCAATCGGGCGCTCTTTCATGCGCGGCTCGCCGGTCAACACCACATCGCCGTCGCCAAGGCAGAGCGCGGCAGCCAGCGGACGCATTGCCGTGCCGGCATTACCGAGGAATAACTCAACTTTTTCTGCCGCCTTCAGCGGGCCGCCCACGCCGGTCACTTCACAGCGGGTGCGATCGGCTGACAGCGTATAGTGAACCCCCAGCGTAGTCAGGGCATTGAGCATATGGCGAACATCGTCGCTGTCCAGCAGGTTGGTCAGCACGGTAGTGCCACGGGCAAATGCGGCAAGCAGCAAGGCGCGGTTTGAAACACTCTTTGAACCAGGCAGATTGATGGTGCCATCCACGCGCGCGATGGGTTGTAACGTCAGGGATTCCATGAAACTTCACTCTCTACGGACAAAATAAAACCCCGCAGCCGGGCTACGGGGATCGTCATTACTGCATTAACCGTGACGGCGTTCGAACTCAACCATAAAGTCCGTCAGCGCCTGCACGCCCGCCAGCGGCATGGCGTTATAGATGGAAGCACGCATGCCGCCCACCACACGGTGGCCTTTCAGCGCGTGCAGACCAGCTGCGAAGGACTCTTCGAGGAAGAGTTTATCGAGCGCGCTGTCAGCCAGCTGGAAAGGCACGTTCATGCGCGAGCGGTTCGCCTTAGCCACATCGTTACGGTAGAAATCACTGCCGTCGATCACGCCATACAGCAGATCGGCTTTTTGCTGGTTGATGCGGTCCATTGCCGCCACGCCGCCCTGCTGCTTCAGCCATTTGAACACCAGGCCGGAGAGGTACCAGGCAAAGGTCGGCGGGGTGTTGAACATTGAATCGTTATCGTTAAGCACGCTGTAATCAAGGATCGACGGGCAGGACTGGTGCGCCTTACCGAGCAGATCTTCCCGCACAATCACCAGCGTTAATCCCGCCGGGCCAATGTTTTTCTGCGCACCGGCGTAGATCACGCCAAAGCGGCTGACATCCAGCGGAGCAGAAAGAATGGTAGAGGAGAAATCCGCTGCCACCACCACATCGCCAAAGTCCGGCGTTTCGTCAATGGCAATCCCGTCGATCGTTTCGTTCGGGCAGTAGTGCAGATAGGCTGCGTTGTCGCTCAGCTGCCAGTCGCGCATCGGTTTAACCGCGCGCAGGCCGTCGAGGGTGGTTTTGGCATCGATAACGTTCGGCGTACAGTACTTCTTCGCCTCTTTGACCGCACTGGCCGCCCAGTAACCGGCATCGACATAATCCGCGGTGGTTTTATCACCCAGCAGATTGAGCGGAACGCCAGCGAACTGGCCGCGCCCGCCGCCGTGACAAAACAGCACTTTATAGTTGGAGGGGATATTGAGCAGATCGCGAAAATCCTTTTCTGCCTCTTCCGCCACCTGGATAAACTCTTTGCCACGGTGGCTGATTTCCATCACCGACGTGCCGAGACCTTGCCAGTCGCACAACTCCTGCTGAGCCTGCTTAAGCACATCCGCCGGTAATACGGCCGGGCCAGAACTAAAATTGAAAACCTGCGTCATTTCCCCTTACCACCCTATAAAGCAAAACGTTTTTCCTGTGACATCGGTTTTATCATTCACCGCCACAGGCCGCAACGAGTAATCAGAGGCAGGGGAAAGTTGTGCGTCCCATCACATAGCAGAATGTTTTGTCAGTCGAAAGCAGATCCGATAAAAACCCTGTTATGTGACGCGAATCGCCCTGCTGGCCTTCGACCATTCCGGATTTGCGCAGCGCGGGCAGGCTTTTTTTTCACCCGCCTGCAACGCAGAAATTTTACTACAACGGACGCAAACATAATCACCCGCTTCCGGCACGGTGATAAAACGCTCGCTGCACCCCTCTGGCAGAATACAGAGCCCGGGTTTAACCTCTTCATCAATATAGTAATAGACGCTGAGCTGGCCGTTGGTCTCCATAATCGCCAGCCTTACCTGCCCGAGCTGCTCGACGCCGTTGTTGCGCAGCTCCATAAAGAACTCGAACTCTGTCATGTTCTCTTTATGTAGCCTCTCCCACTCCAGTTCTCCCTCTTTAATAATGACGATCGGCTTGCCCTCGAGCAGATCCTCCAGCTTTTCGCTATGCGACATCAGCCACATCACCAGGCGGTAGAGCAGCGCGAGGGTAATAAAGACCACCAGCACCGGCAGCATGGGGACATCATCATAGAAAGCGACGTCACCCGCCGCCGAGCCAAGAGTCAAAATAATCAATACTTCAAACAGCGACATCTGCCGTACGCCGCGTCGGCCAGTGATTTTGAGGAACAGAAAAACCAGCACAAAGGTGTAGAGACTGCGCAGGGCCACTTCGCCCAGAAATTCGAGGGGAACCTTGTCGAGCGCCATGCGATGCAGGTCAAACGCTTTCATTTTTAATGCCTTAACAGTGAGTTACTCCTGATAAGCATAGCCAGAACTTTTATTTTCGCCGCACCACGAAGGACGATAGCGCCTGCCACGTAAAACCCGTATCATTGCGCGCTTTACGTACGAAAAAAGTGACCGCCATGACTCAAACATTTATCCCCGGTAAAGACGCTGCGCTGGAAGACTCCATCGCCCGCTTTCAGCAGAAACTGACCGATCTCGGTTTCAATATTGAAGAGGCCTCCTGGCTAAACCCTGTGCCAAACGTCTGGTCGGTGCATATCCGCGATAAAGAGTGCGCGCTCTGCTTTACCAATGGTAAAGGCGCCACGAAGAAAGCGGCGCTGGCCTCCGCGCTCGGCGAATATTTCGAACGTCTCTCCACCAACTACTTCTTTGCTGACTTCTGGCTTGGCGACGCCATTGCCCAGGGGCCGTTTGTCCACTATCCGAATGAGAAGTGGTTCCCGCTGCCGGAAGATGACTCGCTGCCGGAAGGCATTCTCGATGCACGTCTGCGCGCCTACTACGATCCGGAAAATGAGCTGGCTGCAGGTATGCTGATCGATCTGCAATCCGGTAATGAAGAGCGCGGCATCTGCGCACTGCCCTTTACCCGCCAGTCGGATGAGCAGACGGTCTATATCCCGATGAATATCGTCGGCAACCTCTATGTCTCCAACGGCATGTCGGCGGGCAACACCCGTAACGAAGCGCGCGTGCAGGGGCTGTCTGAAGTTTTCGAACGTCACATTAAAAACCGCATTATCGCCGAGAGCATCAGCCTGCCAGAGATCCCGCAGGAGGTGCTGGCGCGCTATCCAGGCGTGGTCGAAGCGATTGCCAAACTGGAAGCGGAAGGTTTCCCGATCTTTGCCTATGACGGCTCGCTGGGCGGTAACTACCCGGTGATCTGCGTGGTGCTGTTCAACCCGGCGAATGGCACCTGCTTCGCCTCGTTTGGCGCGCACCCGGACTTCGGCGTGGCGCTGGAGCGTACGGTGACGGAACTGCTGCAGGGCCGCGGCCTGAAGGATCTGGATGTCTTTACCCCGCCGACCTTTGATGATGAAGAAGTGGCGGAACACGCTAACCTCGAAACGCACTTTATCGACTCCAGTGGTCTTATCTCCTGGGATCTGTTCAAACAGGATGCCGATTATCCGTTTGTCGACTGGAGCTTTGCCGGCACTACGGAAGAGGAGTTCGCGACGCTGATGAGTATCTTCCAGAAGGAAGATAAAGAGGTTTACATCGCGGATTATGAGCACCTGGGCGTCTACGCCTGCCGTATTCTGGTGCCGGGCATGTCTGATATCTATCCGGCGGAAGATCTGTGGCTGGCGAATAACACCATGGGTACCCACCTGCGTGAAACCATCCTTTCCCTGCCTGGCAGCGAGTGGGATAAAGAGGCTTATCTCGATCTTATCGCTCAGTTGGATGATGAAGGTCACGATGACTTTACGCGCGTGCGCGAACTGCTGGGCCTGGCAACGGGCAAAGATAACGGCTGGTATACCCTGCGCATCGGCGAGCTGAAAGCGATGCTGGCGCTGGCGGGCGGCGATCTCGATCAGGCGCTGGCCTGGACCGAGTGGACGATTGAGTTTAACGCCTCGATCTTTAGCCCTGAGCGTGCCAACTACTACCGCTGCCTGCAGACCCTGCTCTTGCTGGCGCAGGAAGAGGAGCGCCAACCGCTGCAATACCTGAACGCTTTTGTGCGCATGTATGGCGCGCAGGCCGTTGAAGCCGCCAGCGCCGCCCTCAGCGGTGAAGCGCCGTTTTACGATCTGCAGCCTGCCGACGGCACGCTGCAGGCGTTCCCGGCTCATCAGGCACTGTTAGCCGCTTACGAAAAATTACAACGTGCGAAAGTCGCTTACTGGTCTAAGTAACGATAAATAACACTACAACAGGTAGGCTTATTCGTAAGTCTACGCTATATTACGGGGCAATTTTATTGCCCCTTTTTTATTATATTTTGGTGATGAATCTTAAATGTAATATTTAAGTTAATTGCGGGTAAATATAATTATATTCGCAGCGCTAGTATTGTTACTTCTAATGGCAATTACTCCATATTAATTAACCGTTAACGGAGGATCGCACAAAAAAATTCAACGCTTCTTATAAATTTTAAAATTTATTTTTATTTTGATAATCAACACGTTACCCCGCTTTAGCAGAAAAACCATACGCTTTGCGGTCCTATAAGCCAGGCGAGATATGATCCATATCAAATTGTCTTCTATAATGCTTTGTTAGTATCTCGTCGCCGACTTAATAAAGAGAGAGTTAGTGTGAAAGCTGACAACCCTTTTGATCTAATACTTCCAGCAGAGATGGCCAAAGTGGCCGAAGAAGCTGGTGTCTATAAAGCGACTAAACATCCGCTTAAGACCTTCTACCTGGCGATTACCGCCGGTGTGTTTATCTCCATTGCGTTCGTTTTCTATATAACGGCTACCACCGGTACAGCAACGATGCCTTATGGCATCGCAAAACTTATCGGCGGCATCTGTTTCTCACTTGGGTTGATTCTCTGCATTATCTGCGGCGCCGACCTCTTTACCTCCACGGTGCTGATTGTTGTGGCGAAAGCCAGCGGGCGCATCACGTGGGGGCAACTGGCTCGAAACTGGATCAACGTTTACGTTGGCAACCTGGTGGGTGCGCTGCTCTTCGTCTTATTAATGTGGCTGTCCGGCGAATATATGGTCGCCAACGGCGGCTGGGGCTTGAACGTATTGCAGACCGCCGATCACAAGGTGCACCACACCTTCATTGAAGCGGTGGCGTTGGGTATCCTCGCCAACCTGATGGTCTGCATGGCGGTATGGATGAGTTACTCCGGCCGCAGCCTGATGGATAAAGCAATGATTATGGTGCTGCCGGTCGCGATGTTTGTCGCCAGCGGTTTTGAGCACAGTATTGCGAACATGTTTATGATCCCGATGGGCATCGTGATTCGCAACTTTGCAAGCCCGGAGTTCTGGACCGCCGTTGGTTCCAGCCCGGAAAGTTTTTCTCACCTGACAGTCATGAACTTTATTACCGATAACCTGATCCCGGTAACAATCGGGAACATCATCGGTGGAGGCTTACTGGTCGGGTTGACATACTGGGTCATTTACCTGCGTGGCAACGATCACCACTAAAGATCGTTTCAGGCAGTAAATAAAAAATCCACTTAAGAAGGTAGGTGTTACATGTCCGAACTTAACGAAAAATTAGCCGCAGCCTGGGAAGGTTTTACTCAAGGTGAATGGCAAAACGCTGTAAACGTACGTGATTTTATCCAGAAAAACTACACTCCGTACGAAGGTGACGAGTCCTTCCTGGCGGGCGCTACTGACGCGACCACCAAGCTGTGGGACAAAGTCATGGAAGGCGTGAAACTGGAAAACCGCACGCATGCGCCAGTTGATTTCGACACCTCCGTTGCTTCCACTATCACCTCTCACGATGCGGGCTACATCAACAAGCAGCTCGAGAAGATCGTTGGTCTGCAGACCGAAGCACCGCTGAAACGCGCCATCATCCCGTTCGGCGGGATCAAAATGGTTGAAGGTTCCTGCAAAGCGTACAACCGCGAACTGGATCCGCAGCTGAAAAAAATCTTCACCGAATACCGTAAAACCCACAACCAGGGCGTATTCGATGTTTACACCAAAGATATCCTGAACTGCCGTAAATCTGGCGTGCTGACCGGTCTGCCGGACGCCTACGGCCGTGGTCGTATCATCGGTGACTACCGTCGCGTTGCGCTGTACGGTATCGACTTCCTGATGAAAGACAAATATGCCCAGTTCCAGTCTCTGCAGTCTGACCTGGAAAACGGCGTAAACCTGGAAGCGACTATCCGTCTGCGTGAAGAGATTGCTGAACAGCACCGCGCGCTGGGTCAGATCAAAGAGATGGCAGCAAAATATGGCTGTGATATCTCCGGTCCGGCAACCACTGCTCAGGAAGCAATTCAGTGGACCTACTTCGGCTACCTGGCCGCAGTTAAGTCTCAGAACGGCGCTGCAATGTCCTTCGGTCGCGTCTCCACTTTCCTGGACGTTTACATTGAACGTGACATGAAAGCGGGCAAAATCACCGAGCAGGACGCACAGGAAATGATTGACCACCTGGTCATGAAACTGCGTATGGTCCGCTTCCTGCGTACTCCTGAGTATGATGAGCTCTTCTCTGGCGACCCGATTTGGGCAACTGAATCTATCGGCGGTATGGGCGTTGACGGCCGTACGCTGGTTTCCAAAAACAGCTTCCGCTTCCTGAACACCCTCTACACCATGGGGCCGTCTCCGGAGCCGAACATCACCGTTCTGTGGTCTGAAAAACTGCCGCTGAACTTCAAAAAATTCGCTGCTAAAGTCTCCATCGACACCTCTTCTCTGCAGTATGAGAACGATGACCTGATGCGTCCGGACTTCAACAACGATGACTACGCGATTGCCTGCTGCGTAAGCCCGATGGTTGTCGGCAAACAGATGCAGTTCTTCGGTGCCCGTGCAAACCTGGCGAAAACCATGCTGTACGCTATCAACGGCGGCGTGGATGAAAAACTGAAAATGCAGGTAGGTCCGAAATCTGAACCTATCAAAGGCGACCTGCTGAAGTTCGACGAAGTGATGGAACGTATGGATCACTTTATGGACTGGCTGGCTAAACAGTATGTCACCGCGCTGAACGTTATCCACTACATGCACGACAAGTACAGCTACGAAGCCTCTCTGATGGCGCTGCACGATCGTGACGTGGTTCGTACCATGGCTTGCGGTATCGCTGGCCTGTCGGTTGCCGCTGACTCTCTGTCTGCTATCAAATATGCGAAAGTTAAACCGATTCGTGACGAAGATGGTCTGGCCATCGACTTCGAAATCGAAGGCGAATACCCGCAGTTTGGTAACAACGACGCACGCGTCGATGACATGGCGGTTGACCTGGTAGAACGTTTCATGAAGAAAATTCAGAAACTGACCACCTACCGCAACGCGATCCCGACTCAGTCGGTTCTGACCATCACTTCTAACGTTGTGTATGGTAAGAAAACCGGTAACACCCCGGATGGTCGTCGCGCTGGTGCACCGTTTGGACCGGGTGCTAACCCGATGCACGGCCGTGACCAGAAAGGTGCTGTTGCCTCTCTGACCTCCGTTGCAAAACTGCCGTTTGCCTACGCGAAAGATGGTATCTCTTACACCTTCTCTATCGTGCCGAACGCGCTGGGTAAAGATGATGAAGTGCGTAAAACTAACCTCGCAGGTCTGATGGATGGTTACTTCCACCATGAAGCCTCAATCGAAGGTGGTCAGCACCTCAACGTCAACGTTATGAACCGCGAAATGCTGCTCGACGCGATGGAAAACCCGGAGAAATATCCGCAGCTGACCATCCGCGTTTCCGGTTACGCTGTGCGCTTTAACTCGCTGACTAAAGAGCAGCAGCAGGACGTGATTACCCGTACTTTCACCCAGACCATGTAATGGTATTGGCTGAAAGAAGCTTGTAAAAAGCGTACACTAAAGGCTCCACGTCTGTGGGGCCTTTTTCACAACCATAGCCTGCTTCGTCAGCCATCTGTTTACCGGATGCCTGCCAAAACAGACTTAGTGCAGAAGGAATGAAACTGCACAGACACAGGCCCCGGATGGGCCACATCTGGAGAAAACACCGCAATGTCAGTTATTGGTCGCATACACTCCTTCGAATCCTGCGGTACGGTCGACGGCCCGGGCATCCGCTTTATCACCTTCTTTCAGGGCTGCCTGATGCGCTGCCTCTACTGCCATAACCGCGATACCTGGGATACCCATGGCGGTAAAGAGATCACCGTTGAAGAGCTGATGAAAGACGTGGTGGCCTATCGCCACTTTATGAATGCCTCCGGCGGCGGCGTGACCGCCTCGGGCGGCGAAGCGATTTTGCAGGCGGAGTTCGTCCGTGACTGGTTCCGCGCCTGCAAAAAAGAGGGCATTCATACCTGTCTTGATACCAATGGCTTTGTTCGCCGCTACGATCCGGTGATCGATGAGTTGCTGGAGGTCACCGATCTGGTGATGCTCGATTTGAAACAGATGAATGATGAGATCCACCAGAATCTGGTCGGCGTCTCCAACCATCGCACGCTGGAGTTCGCCCAGTATCTGGCGAAGAAAGGGATTAAGGTCTGGATCCGCTACGTTGTCGTGCCGGGCTGGTCAGATGACGACGACTCCGCGCACCGCCTCGGCGAGTTTACCCGCGACATGGGCAACGTCGAGAAAATCGAACTGCTGCCCTACCACGAACTGGGCAAACACAAATGGGTGGCGATGGGCGAAGAGTACAAGCTGGATGGCATTCACCCGCCGAAAAAAGAGACCATGGAGCGCGTGAAAGGGATCCTTGAGCAGTACGGCCATAAAGTGATGTACTGAGCCGCGAAACGAATAAAAAAAGCCACAACGCTATGTTGTGGCTTTTTTGTTGTCTGCCGGATAAGCCGAAATAATCAGGCGTGTGCGACCGGCGTCGGGTGGTGGCCCGCTTTGCGCATCAGCATCACCAGGTAGACCAGCGATACGCCAGCAATCATCACAAACAGCAGGCTGTCAGAGTAGCTCTGCATCAACATGGAAGTAAGCGTCGGCCCGAGCAGACTGCCGATGGTATAGCTCAGCAGCAGCGCCTGGTTCATTGCCACCAGCTGATGGTGTTCCACTTTTTCACAGGCCCAGGCCATCGCCACCGGGTAGAGCGTAAAGCCTGCCGTGCCCAGCACAAACAGCGCAGGTGCCATCGCCGCGTTGCTCAACATACCGAAGCAGCCGATGATCACCACAAAAACCTGCACACGCAGCACCAGCAAGCGACCAAAGCGGTCGGCGATACGGCCAATCGGCCACTGACCAATAATCCCGGCACTGACCATCAGCGCCATCCAGAAACCAATGCCGGAGTCGCTGACGCCCTGATGCGACAGGTAGAGCGGCATCAGGCCATAGAGTGAGCCAAGAATAATCCCGGAGATGATGCAGCCATTAACGCCAAGACGGGCCTGACGCAGGCGCAGCATTGGCCAGATCGAAGAAGCCACCTGCTCTTCGCTGTGCTGATTAACAATGCGCGTAAAGAGCAGCGGCAGCATGGCCGCCAGCACCATACCAGTAACCCACGGCAGCACGCTCATCAACTCGGTTGGCAGTTTGCTGACCATCAATTGGCCAAGCACGGTGCCGATATAGTAAACCATCATATAGGCCGCCAGCAGGCGACCGCGGTTGTGAGCAGTGCCGCTGGACATCAGCGCGCTCTCCACCACCACCCAAATCATGGCGCAGCCGACGCCGGCGATAAAACGCCAAATCATCCAGCTCCAGAAACCCACCATCAGCCCTAAGCCGACGCAACCTGCGGCGAAAATCAGCGACGCAATGTAGTAGCTACGGTTAAAGCCCATCTGGCGGATCAGTCGACCAGTCAGTAGCGTGCCCAGCAGATTGCCGGTGAAATAGGAGGAACCAACCATGCCGACCTGCCAGGTTGGCAGATTTTCATGGGCGAGCCAAAGGGGCACGAGCGTGTTCAGCGTCGCGATAGCCAGGGTCAACAGCATCAGGCCACAGAGCAATAAAAGCACTGGCCGGGTATAGGTGGTCATGGGTTAAAACCGTGAGGAAGTTCAGTTTGCGTGCGCATCATGCCACCGGCAAAAACATTGTCAATCCACTGTTTTTCGCCAAAGTGAGCTTTTTATCGACGACGATTTGTAAAACTTATCCTCTTTGCCACTTAGCGCGCACCGTCGCGTTATATCTCTTTGAAAAGAAGCCAGTAATCTATAGACCACGACAATTTTTCAGTTGAAAAAATTCATGAAGATTAATGGTTGAGACGCACGAAAAAGGCAATAAAAAAGCGCCCGCAGGCGCTTTTAAAAACATGCTGTATCGGCAAGATTAACCGATGTACTCCAGCCCGTTCATATAAGGGCGCAGTACTTCCGGCACCTCAATGCGGCCATCGGCCTGCTGGTAGTTTTCCAGCACCGCAACCAGCGTACGCCCCACTGCCAGACCAGAGCCGTTCAGGGTATGCACCAGACGGGTTTTCTTGTCGGACTTGCTGCGGCAGCGTGCCTGCATGCGGCGCGCCTGGAAATCCCAGACGTTGGAGCAGGAGGAGATTTCGCGGTAGGTGCCCTGCGCCGGAACCCATACTTCGAGATCGTAGGTTTTGCAGGCACCAAAGCCCATATCGCCGGTGCAGAGCAGCACTTTGCGGTAAGGCAGACCGAGCAGCTGCAACACTTTCTCTGCATGCCCGGTAATCTCTTCCAGCGCCGCCATGGAATCTTCCGGGCGAACCACCTGAACCAGTTCGACTTTATCAAACTGGTGCATACGGATCAGACCGCGCGTGTCACGACCGTAAGACCCTGCTTCAGAACGGAAGCACGGCGTATGCGCGGTCATTTTGATCGGCAGACTCTCTTCATCGATAATTTCATCGCGCACGAGGTTGGTCAGCGGCACTTCCGCAGTCGGGATCAGCGCGTAGTTGCTGCTGTCGGACTCCTCTTCCAGCGGACGGGTATGGAACAGATCGCCGGCGAACTTCGGCAGCTGGCCAGTACCGTACAGGGTGTCATGGTTGACCAGATACGGCACATAGTTTTCCGCGTAGCCATGCTGCTCAGTGTGCAGATCCAGCATGAACTGCGCCAGCGCGCGGTGCATACGGGCGATCTGCCCTTTCATCACCACGAAACGGGAGCCGGTCAGCTTCACCGCAGCGGCAAAATCCAGGCCGCTGTGCATCTCACCGAGGGTGACGTGATCGCGGATCTCGAAATCAAACTGGCGCGGCGTGCCCCAGCGGCTGATTTCAACGTTATCGTTCTCGTCACGGCCAACCGGTACGCTATCATCAGGCAGGTTCGGAATGGTCAGCGCGATATCGCGGATCTCAGCCAGCAGCGTTTCCAGCTCGGCTTTCGCCGCGTCCAGCTCTTCACCCAGCTTGTTCACTTCCAGGCGTAATGGCTCGATATCTTCCCCGCGTGCTTTCGCCTGGCCGATGGATTTCGATCGTGAGTTACGCTCTGCCTGCAGATTTTCAGTGTTGACCTGCAGGACTTTACGACGCTCTTCGAGCGCGCGTAATTTCTCTACGTCCAGCTTAAAGCCCCGGCGTGCCAGTTTTTCAGCGACTGCGTCTGGCTCGGTACGCAGCAGATTGGGATCGAGCATGCTTTTCCTGTGCTTATCGAATTGAAATAAAAGGAACCCGACCGCAGAGTGCGATCGAGGGTATGAGCCGTAACCTTACCGCAACGCCCGCACTAGCGGTAGCGTTTTATAGGGCTTTTATGATCCTGTTCAGCGAGCCAGGCGAGCTTTTCGCCAATCTTGCCTTCAAGACCTCTGTTCGTCGGCTGATAGTAGCGCGTTTCTGCCATTTCCTGCGGGAAATACTCCTCCCCGGCGGCAAAGGCATTGGGCTCATCGTGGGCATAGCGATACTCCTGCCCATAACCCATCTCCTTCATCAGCTTGGTCGGCGCGTTGCGCAGATGCGGCGGTACATCATAATCGGGGCGCTGTCGCGCATCGGCCATCGCAGCTTTGAAAGCTTTATAGACGGCGTTGCTTTTTGGCGCGCAGGCCAGGTAGACAATCGCCTGCGCAATGGCGCGTTCGCCTTCGGCCGGGCCGACGCGGGTAAAGCAGTCCCACGCGGAGATAGCAACCTGCATGGCGCGCGGATCGGCATTGCCGACATCTTCGGAGGCGATTGCCAGGCAGCGGCGCGCAACATAGAGCGGGTCGCCGCCGGCAGAGATAATGCGCGCATACCAGTAGAGCGCGGCATCTGGCGCGCTTCCGCGTACCGATTTGTGCAGCGCGGAGATCAGGTCGTAAAAACGGTCGCCTTTATTATCAAAGCGCGCGCTGCGTTCACCGGCAATCTCCGTAAGCAGCTCAGGGTTGAGTACGCGCTTGCCGCTCTTATCGAGCTCCGCCATATCCGCCATCATCTCAAGCGTGTTGAGCGCCCGGCGCGCATCACCACCCACCAGTTCGGCAATCGCCAGCCGGGTTTCGTCCGGCAGAACGATATCCTGGCCGCCGTAACCGCGCGCTTTATCTTCCATCGCCTGCGTTAATACCAGTTCAATATCCTCTGTGGTGAGGGATTTGAGCAGGTAAACGCGCGCACGGGAGAGCAGTGCGGAGTTGAGTTCAAACGAAGGGTTTTCGGTGGTCGCGCCGATAAAGGTGATGGTGCCATCTTCGATATGCGGCAGAAAGGCGTCCTGCTGGCTTTTGTTAAAACGGTGGACTTCATCGACAAACAGAGTGGTGCGGCGTCCGGCGTTACGGTTCTGGCGGGCGCGCTCTATGGCTTCGCGGATCTCTTTTACGCCGGAGGTGACCGCTGAGATCCGCTCGACATCAGCATCGGCATAGCGCGCAATGACCTCTGCCAGCGTGGTTTTGCCGGTGCCCGGCGGTCCCCACAGGATCATCGAGTGCAGATGACCGGCTTCAATGGCGCGCGGCAGGGGTTTGCCCGGCGCCAGCAGATGCTGCTGACCAATGTACTGCGCTAAATTTTCTGGCCGCATACGCGCGGCCAGAGGTTGAAACGTGTTCTCGGAAAAATCGAGCGACATGTTACTCATGCACGCCTCTTACTTGCGTTGATCGTCAACCGTTACGCCCTGCGGCGGGGTAAAGGTGAATTTCGATGCATCGACAGCGCCGTTCTGCTGCGCTTTCAGCTGATAGCTGCTGCGCTGGTCATCCTGTTCGATGGCGCTGAACTGATGGATGGTGCCGTCGCGGCCGACATTAATGGTGAACTGTTTCAGGTTACCGTTGCTGCTTTTTGGCGTCAGTTCAAAATCATCGCCCTTCTGCGCAATGTTGTACTGCTGCCAGTCGCTGGTCTGGTTACGGGCAATCAGCATAAACGGCGTGTTGCTGGTAGCATCTTTCAGCCAGGTTGCCGTCGCCTGTTCAACAAACGGGTTGTAGAACCACAGCGTTTTGCCGTCGGAAACCAGTACGCTCTCGTCCGGCTGGGTCATATGCCAGTTAAACAGGTTCGGGCGTTTAACCCACAAATCACCCTGGCCTTCCTGTACCGCAGCGCCGCTGCCGTCGGTCACTTTCTGGGTAAAGCTGGCGTGGAAGCTGCTGACTTTATCGAGGCGGCTTTTCAGATCGCTTGCCGCGTCTGCCCAGACATTGCTTACCACTAAGGAGCCCATCAGTGCACAAACCATGGCGATTTTTTTCATTGTCATTCCTCTGATACGTCACTCCCGACGTGGGAGAATCCTTCTGTCACTCTAGAAAGCGAAACGCCAGAGTGACAGAAGAAAAAACTGAATTTGTACTATTTACCTAACTTTGCATCACTCAAACGGCGGTGGAGCCAGCACTTCACGGTTACCGTTGTGCCCCTGCTCGCTGACGATCCCCTGCGCTTCCATCTGTTCGATAATGCGCGCCGCACGGTTGTAGCCGATACGGAACTGGCGCTGCACGCCGGAGATCGAGGCTTTGCGTTTTTCGGTGACAAAGTTAACGGCCTGGTCGAACAGCGGATCCAGCTCTTCACCGCCGTCAAAACCACCGCCGCCGCCTTCGCTTTCGCTGTCGGAGGTGATGCCGTCAACGTATTGCGGACGCCCGCGCGCTTTCCAGTCCTGCACCACGGCGTGGACTTCCTGATCGCGAACAAACGCGCCGTGGACACGCACCGGGGCAGAGGTTGAGTTCGGGCCGGAGTAAAGCATATCCCCCATGCCGAGCAGCGATTCCGCACCGCCCTGATCGAGGATGGTACGGGAGTCGATCTTGCTCGATACGGTAAAGGCGATACGCGTCGGGATGTTGGCTTTAATCAGGCCGGTGATCACATCCACTGAGGGACGCTGAGTAGCCAGCACCAGGTGAATACCGGCCGCGCGCGCTTTCTGCGCCAGGCGGGCAATCAGCTCTTCCACCTTTTTACCGACCGTCATCATCAGATCGGCAAATTCATCGACCATCACCACGATGTACGGCAGTTTCTCCAGCACCGGATGTTCGGTTGCCATGCTGTCGCCCGGCTTCCAGTAGGGATCCGGGATCGGGCGACCCATCCGCGCGGCTTCGGCGATCTTCTCGTTGTAGCCAGCGAGGTTACGCACGCCCAGCGCAGACATCAGCTTGTAGCGGCGCTCCATCTCATTGACACTCCAGCGCAGCGCATTGGCGGCGTCTTTCATGTCGGTAACCACTTCGGTCAACAGATGCGGAATGCCTTCATAGACCGACAGCTCGAGCATTTTCGGGTCGATCATGATGAAACGCACATCTTCCGGCGTTGCTTTATAGAGCATGCTGAGGATCATGGCGTTGACGCCGACCGACTTACCGGAACCGGTGGTACCGGCGACCAGCAGGTGTGGCATTTTTGCCAGGTCAGCAATCACCGGATCCCCGGCGATATCTTTACCCAGCACCACGGTGAGCGGTGACGGACTTTCGCGGAATTTCACGCAGTCCAGCACTTCTCGCAGATAGACGGTCTGGCGCTTCTTGTTCGGCAGCTCAAGGCCAACGTAAGGTTTACCCGGGATCACTTCAACCACGCGCACGGCGACGGTGGAGAGCGAACGCGCCAGATCGCGTGACAGGTTGGAGATTCGCGCCGCTTTCACGCCAGGCGCGAGGTTCAGCTCAAAGCGGGTGATTACCGGACCCGGCGAGTAGTTGACTACGTCCGCTTTAATACGGAAATCGGCCAGGCGAGCTTCGACCAGACGAGCCATCTGCTCAAGCGCAAAGGTGTCCACAGGCTCCACTTCTGCTGGCGGCTGCGTTAACAGATCGAGCGACGGCAGCGGCGTAGTCGGCTTCTGCACCGGGCGGCTGTCACCATTACGCATCAACAATGGATGGATCAGACTCTCCTGCTGCTGCGGAGCAGATTGCTGCTGCGGCTGCTGGGCAGGCTGACCATAGGCAGGAGGCTGCACCGGCTGAGAGGCTGGATGCTGATAATGCTGCTGCGGCTGCTGAACAGGTTGACCATAAGCAGGAGGCTGAACCGGCTGCGCCGCTGGCTGCTGATAGTGCTGCTGCGGCTGCTGAACAGGCTGACCATAAGCAGGCGGCTGAACCGGCTGCGCGGCTGGCTGCTGATAGTGCTGCTGCGGCTGCTGGGCAGGCTGACCATAGGCAGACGGCTGCATCGGCTGCGCGGCTGGCTGCTGCGGCTGCTGATAATGAGGCTGTGCAGAGGCTTGCGGCTGCGGTGTGAACAGCGGTGCGTTCGCACGCTCCACAGGTGCCGTGTTCATCGGCGAGACGTCGGCATCTTCCGGCGTAAAGGCCTGCTGCTCAGCGCCGTAGCGCTGCTGCTGAGATGCGGCAAACTGACGCGCCAGCTCAGCCTCTTCCGCTTCGGCTTCATTCAACTCCGCTTCAGAGGCAGCAAACTGCGGCGTTTCATGCTGATACTCTTCACCATAGCGATCGTGCTGCGTGGCGGCGAACTGACGTGCCAGCTCGTTTTGCTGAAACATAGCGGCATCATCATCGGAGAGATGTTGATCTGGCTCACGCACCTCATCTTCACGCGCACGCTCTTCAGCCATGCGCTGCGAAGGCAGTTTAATGCCATAGGACGCAAGCTCGCGACGCGTCGGCACGCGCACGCGGTTAGGTCGCGGAAGCTGCGGGCCAATCCCCTCTTTTACCTGCGGGCGCGGCGCGCCACCGGCAAGACCAAACACCGGCGCGCTGGCTGCCGCTGCTGCGGCGGCAGTACCGGCCGTTGAAGCGGCCTGAGCAGCAGCGGGCAGGACGCTCTCTGCCACTGCCGTTGGATCCACAGCTGGTGGAACAGGCATCGACGGCGCAGAAGGTCGTGCTACCGGCTCTGGCTCGGCAGGCTCAGGAATCGGCTGATACCAGGCGGCCAGTTGCTCACGTTCGCGCGCACGCTTCTCTTCCACTTCTTCAAAGTAGTAGAGCGGCGGACGGGTATGTTTCGCCTCTTCCACAACGGGTTCAGGTTCAATAACCGGATCCGGCGCGGGGGCGATTTGCGGTTCAGGCTGCCACTGCTGGGAATCAGGCTGCGGTTGCCAGTAGACCTCTTCCTGATGCGGCTGCGGGGTTACCGGCGCATCTGGCGTCCACGGCTCTTCCGCGATCGGCTGCTGCCACTCTGGCACGGACTGCGCGGAAGGGTGCTGATAAGCAGCCGTTTCGTCATAATGCGTTGGCTGCTGATAAGCGTGCTGCGAATCACCCTGCATCGGTGGTTGGTATGCAGCTTGTTGATCGGGATGCACCGGCGGCTGATAAGCGGCCTGCGGGTCGCTATGCATCGGCGGCTGATAAGCAGCCTGTTGATTGGGATAAGCTGGTGCCTGCTGCGCATGCTGCCATTCGGCGGGCTGCGGCGTTTGCATGACCGGCTCCGTTGGCGCAGCGAAGCTTTGCGCGGCAACGGTTGTCGCGACGGCAGCCGCCGCAACGGGTTCCGTCACGCTGCGACCATTGAGCAGCGGATCGTACTCCTGCTCAACTTCCGTCGCGCGATGTCCCGAGAAGAGCACGTCGTCTGGCTGCGCAGGCACACCGCGCGCGCTGTAGGCGATCTCCTCTTCATCATCCATCCGCTTTCCGGAGAAGAGCGCTTCGTCGGTTTTGCGCCCCATCGGGTTGGCAAACTTCTCCGCAATACGTTTACGGCGCGCCAGCGCACCGCGCAGAATACGGGCGCGACGAGATTCGCGAGGCGCGTCGTTTGCCTCGTCCTCATCATACTCATCCTCTTCTTCATACTCTTCATCATCAACCCATGTGTCATCGCGACGGGTGCGGTTGGTGGCGAAGGTAAGAATATTGAGAATAACGCTGCCGATTTTTTCAGCGATGGTGACCCATGACCAACCGGTAAAGAGCGTCAGCCCGGCGGCCCAGATGCAGAGCAGTGCGAGCGTTCCGCCGCTGCTGCGCAACAGCGGCTGCAGCGTGGTGCTGAGCAGGCTACCGATCACGCCGCCCGAGGCGAAATACCAGATATCATCCGCGTTGATCGCCGCCAGACCACAGGAGGTCAGGATCAGCGCCAGCGCGCCAATCAGGCGTAGCGAGACGGCGAAATAGTCGATGTAATCTTCAGTGGCGCGATGGCGCCAGGCAAACCAACAGCCGCCGATAATAATGACCGGAATGGTGTAGGCCATAATGCCGAAAATGAAAAACAGGGTATCCGCCAGCCATGCGCCGGGCACGCCGCCAAGGTTATGGATCGGCTCATGCCATGCGGTCTGCGACCAGCTTGGATCGGATGGGTTAAAGCTGAGAAGCGCCGCCATCAGCCAGATGGCAGAAAGGGAAACGAGGATCAGCAACGCTTCGAGGAGTCGGCGTCCGCTGCTTAGCTTGTTAAAAGTGACTTCTTTGTCTTCGGTGTATTCCTGGCTCAAGACAGGCTCTCCAGGTCCTTGATGCTAAAACGGACAACAGCGCCGGGTCTCCCCGGCACTGTTGCTGTATGGATTAACAGGAGTGTAATCAAAAAACAGCGATTGTGCACCTGTTCCGTATTAGCGCGTCTTAATAACCAGACGATTACTCTGTTTGACCTCTTCCATCACCACATAGGTGCGGGTGTCGTTTACGCCTGGCAGGCGTAACAGCGTTTCGCCCAGCAGTTTGCGGTAGGCCGACATATCCGGTACGCGCGTTTTCAACAGGTAGTCAAAATCACCAGAAACCAGATGACACTCCTGAATTTCTTCAAGTTTTTGCACTGCAGCGTTGAATTGTTCAAACACATCCGGCGCACCACGATTCAGAGTAATCTCAACGAAGACCAGCAGTGATGCATCCAGATAATGCGGGTTAAGCAGTGCCGTATAGCCCTGAATAAACCCCTGCCTTTCCAGCCTGCGCACGCGCTCAAGGCACGGCGTTGGCGAAAGCCCTACTCGTTTAGAAAGCTCGACGTTGGAAATACGCCCATCTTTTTGCAGTTCATTTAAAATATTGCGGTCAATGCGATCGAGATCTTTGCCAGGGCGCTTCTTGCTATCTACCATTATTATTGTCTCTCTGTATTCCTTCCCTACTCCTGTCTTGACCCTGTGCACTTCACTGTTCAGGATCTTTGCCCGTCGTATTGTGCCGCGCCAGCAAGCTGACCGTTGCATAATCCCAGGGGCTGTGTTGAGAAGACCGGTGCCTGCGGCAGCTATCGATATCACGGATGGCGTCTGTCCACGCCATGCGTAGATTTCGCTAGCCCGGTAAAATGGCATTTACATGCGTAAACGTGCGTTACGCGCGAAATACTGCTTTTTTTCTTCCTTTGATGTTTTCGCAAAAGCGCAGGGGATTGTCAAAGCAAAACATCTTTTTTTAGTACAACATGCCAGATATTCATCAAGGTCGATTCCTTATCCTCATTTATTCATCTTATAACTGCCTTTTTCTCAGTAGAAGTTGTTATGTTTTTGGCATAAATCATTGCCCCGCCATCGGTCTTTTCTATCACACACATCGTTAACAAAATCGCTACGCCCTTTTTTTACGCCCGCAAATTCCCTACAATCCAGCCCAATGTCTGCCAAACAATAATGAGGATCTCATGGGGACGGCCAAACACAGTAAGCTGCTTATCCTTGGTTCAGGCCCTGCCGGTTATACCGCAGCGGTCTATGCTGCGCGTGCAAACCTGCAGCCGGTGCTGATCACCGGTATGGAAAAAGGCGGTCAGCTCACCACCACCACTGAAGTGGAAAACTGGCCGGGCGACCCGCACGATCTGACCGGCCCGGGTCTGATGGAGCGCATGCATGAACATGCGACCAAATTTGATACTGAAATCATTTTTGACCATATCAACAGCGTCGATTTACAGAACCGCCCGTTCCGCCTGATTGGCGATAGCGCTGAGTACACCTGCGACGCGCTGATCATCGCCACCGGCGCCTCCGCGCGCTATTTAGGCCTCGCCTCTGAAGAAGCCTATAAAGGCCGCGGCGTTTCTGCCTGCGCCACCTGTGACGGTTTCTTCTACCGCAACCAGAAAGTCGCGGTTATCGGCGGCGGCAACACCGCAGTTGAAGAAGCGCTCTACCTGGCGAATATCGCCTCTGAGGTGCATCTGATCCACCGCCGCGATACCTTCCGCGCGGAGAAGATCCTGATCAAGCGTCTGATGGATAAAGTTGAGAGCGGCAATATCGTGCTGCATACCCACCGTACGCTGGAAGAGGTGACGGGCGATCAGATGGGCGTTAGCGGCCTGCGCCTGCGCGATACGCAAAACCCGGATAATATCGAGTCGCTGGACGTTGCCGGTCTGTTTGTCGCTATCGGCCACAGCCCGAACACCGCGATCTTTGACGGTCAGCTTGAGCTGGAAAACGGCTACATTAAGGTGCAGTCCGGTATTCATGGCAATGCGACGCAAACCAGCATTCCCGGCGTGTTTGCCGCAGGTGACGTGATGGATCACATCTATCGTCAGGCGATCACCTCCGCTGGCACTGGCTGTATGGCGGCGCTGGATGCTGAACGCTACCTCGATGGGCTGGCTGTTCAGAAATAATCTTTACAAGTCAGTAACAAAGGTAAATAAGGCGACATTAAGTCGCCTTTATTTTTGCACCGTTGTAACATTGCGCAGGCTAAAAATCCGATAACTTCACCTGCAAAGCGCGCAATGAATAAAACCCGTCAGCAAGAACTCACTCGCTGGTTAAAACAGCAAAGCATTATCTCTCGTCGTTGGTTGACGCTCTCCCGCCTGCTTGGCGTGGTAAGCGGCGTCCTGATCGTCGCGCAAGCGTGGCTGCTCGCCAGCATTCTCAACCATATGATTATCGAGCACATTCCGCGCGAGGCACTGCTGCTGCCCTTTGCGCTGCTGGTGCTGGTCTTTATTCTGCGCAGTTGGGTGGTCTGGCTGCGCGAGCGGGTAGGATTTCATGCGGGGGCCCAGATCCGTTTTGCGATACGCCGCCGCGTGCTGGACCGCCTGCAACAGGCGGGCCCGGCCTGGATTCAGGGCAAACCCGCCGGCAGTTGGGCGACGCTGATCCTTGAACAAATCGACGACATGCATGACTTCTACGCCCGCTATTTGCCGCAAATGGCGCTGGCGGCAAGCGTACCGCTGCTGATTGTGATCACCCTTTTCCCGATTAACTGGGCAGCAGCGCTGATCCTGCTTGGCACCGCGCCGCTGATCCCGCTGTTTATGGCGATGGTCGGGATGGGCGCAGCCGATGCTAACCGCCGTAACTTTAAAGCCCTGGCGCGCCTGAGCGGTCACTTCCTTGACCGCCTGCGCGGCATGGAGACGCTGCGTATTTTTGGCCGTGGCGAAGCGGAAACGGAAAGCATCCGCCGCGCGTCGCAGGATTTTCGCAGCCGCACCATGGAAGTGCTGCGTCTGGCGTTTCTCTCCTCCGGGGTGCTGGAATTTTTCGCGTCGCTCTCCATTGCGCTAGTCGCCGTTTACTTTGGCTTCTCCTATCTGGGCGAACTCAATTTCGGCCATTACGGTACCGGCGTGACGCTGTTTGCCGGTTTTCTTGCGCTGGTGCTGGCACCGGAGTTTTTCCAGCCGCTGCGCGATCTGGGTACCTTTTACCACGCGAAGGCGCAGGCAGTAGGCGCAGCGGATAGCCTGAAAACCTTTATGGAAGCGCCGCTTGCCCATCCGCAGCGCGGCGATATCACGCTTAACGCGGGTGAACCTGTCACCCTGACGGCAGAGAATTTAATTGTTAAATCGCCCGAAGGCGCGGTGCTGGCCGGCCCGCTCACCTTTACCCTCTCCTCCCAACAGCGGGTTGTGGTGGTCGGGCGCAGCGGATCGGGGAAAAGCTCGCTAATTAATGCGCTGTTGGGGTTCCTGCCTTATGAAGGGTCGCTGCGCGTTAACGGTATTGAACTGAGCGCGCTTGAGCCCGACAGCTGGCGCAACGCGATAAGCTGGGTCGGCCAGAACCCGCAGTTACCTGCTGCCACGCTGCGCGAGAATGTGCTGTTATCACGCCCGGATGCCAGCGAAGCGGCCTTACACGCCGCGCTGGATAAGGCGTGGGTAAGCGAATTTTTGCCCCTGTTACCGGAAGGGCTAGAAACACAGCCTGGCGATCAGGCCGTTCGCCTCTCCGTCGGCCAGGCGCAGCGTGTCGCCGTCGCCCGCGCTCTGCTCTCCTCCTGCCAGTTGCTTCTGCTGGATGAACCCTCCTCCAGCCTTGATGCACACAGCGAGCAGCGCGTAATGCAGGCGCTGACCAGCGCTTCGCGCCAGCAAGCCACGCTGATGGTGACCCACCAGTTGGAAAACCTCGCAGAGTGGGATGCCGTTTGGGTGATGCAGGAGGGACGCATTGTTGAACAGGGCAGCTATGCCGAGCTTGCCGCCGCCGGAGGCGTGTTTGCCGCGCTGCTGGCACATCGTCAGGAGGAGATTTAAATGCGCGCCTTGCTGCCTTATCTCGCATTATATAAACGCCATAAATGGATGCTGACGCTGGGCGTGGTGCTGGCGGTCGTTACCCTGCTGGCAAGCATTGGGCTGTTAACGCTTTCAGGCTGGTTCCTCTCCGCCTCGGCAGTGGTTGGCGTCGCCGGGCTATACAGTTTCAACTATATGCTACCCGCCGCCGGTGTGCGCGGGGCGGCGATCACCCGTACCGCCGGGCGCTATTTCGAGCGGCTGGTCAGCCATGATGCCACGTTCCGCGTGCTGGAACATCTGCGCGTGACTACCTTTAGTAAATTATTACCCCTCTCCCCCGCCGGGCTGGCGCGTTTTCGTCAGGGCGATGTGCTTAACCGCGTAGTTGCCGATGTCGACACGCTCGATCACCTCTACCTGCGTGTAATTTCGCCGCTGGTGGGGGCGCTGGTGGTGATTATCGTCGTGCTGGTCGGCCTGAGCGTGCTCGATCTCTCGCTGGCTCTGATGTTAAGCGGCATTATGCTGGCGACGCTGCTTATTCTGCCGCCCCTCTTTTATCGCGCCGGCAAAGCGACGGGGGAAAACCTCACAGCACTGCGCGGGCAGTATCGCCAGCAATTGACCAGCTGGTTACAGGGTCAGGCGGAGCTGACCATTTTTGGTGCCAGCCAGCGTTATCGCGAGCAGCTGGAAAACACCGAATTAAGCTGGCACGAGGCGCAGCGCCGTCAGTCCGATCTGAGCGCCGTGTCGCAGGCCGTGATGCTGACGATTAGCGGCGCGGCGGTAATTATTATGCTGTGGTTCGCCTCCGGTGATGTCGGCGGTAATACCGAGCCTGGCGCGCTGATCGCCCTCTTTGTCTTCTGCGCGCTGGCGGCGTTTGAAGCGCTCGCCCCGGTTACCGGCGCTTTCCAGCACCTTGGGCAAGTTATTGCCTCCGCCACGCGGGTGACGCAGCTTACTGACTGTCAGCCAGAAGTCACGTTTCCTGCCACGCGCACCGCCGTGTCCCGGCAAGTTAGCGTGGCGCTGACCGACGTGTCGTTTAGCTATCCTGGACAGCCGCAGCGGGCGCTGGATAGCCTTAACGTATCGATTGCCGCAGGCGAGCATATTGCCATTTTAGGCCGCACGGGCTGTGGTAAATCGACGCTGCTGCAACTGCTGACGCGCGCCTGGGATCCGCAGCAGGGCGAGATTCATTTACAGGATCGCCCGTTACGCTCATATGCCGAGGCCGATCTGCGCTCGCTTATCAGTATGGTGCCGCAGCGCGTCCACCTGTTTAGCGCCACGCTGCGCGATAACTTGCTGCTGGCTTCACCGCAGGCAAGCGATGAGATGCTGAGCGCGACGCTGGAACGCGTCGGTCTGGAGAAGCTGCTGGATGAAAATGGCCTTAACGCCTGGCTCGGTGAAGGCGGGCGTCAGCTCTCCGGCGGTGAACTGCGTCGTCTGGCGATTGCGCGCGCGCTGCTGCATGATGCTCAGCTGGTGTTACTGGATGAACCGACCGAAGGACTTGATGCCTCCACTGAGAGCCAAATCCTTGATCTCCTTGATGAAGTGATGAGAGGTAAAACCCTGTTAATGGTCACCCATCGTCTGCGCGGGCTGGCAAATTACGATCGGATAATTGTAATGGACAACGCGCAAATAATTGAGCAAGGTAATCACGCAGCGTTAATGGCGAAACAGGGGCGGTACTACCAGTTTAAGCAGCGTCTGTAGTGGTTTGACTCATTTTCTCTCTCGCGTCACCAACACTGAAGCGAGAGCGAAAGATGACGATATTAACAGAGGTCACTTGTCGCATTGTGGAGCGTTGCAGTCATGCGCCTGGTTCAGCTTTCTCGTCACTCTATTGCATTCCCTTCGCCGGAAGCGGCGCTGCGTGAACCCAACGGGCTGCTGGCGCTCGGTGGCGATTTAAGTCCGGCGCGTTTGCTGATGGCCTATCAGCGCGGGATTTTCCCGTGGTTTTCACCGGGCGACCCTATCCTCTGGTGGTCGCCCGATCCGCGCGCCGTATTATGGCCGGAAAATTTTCACGTTAGCCGCAGCATGAAGCGCTTTCATAAGACCTCACCTTATCGCGTCACGCTTAACCACGCTTTTGGCCAGGTCATTGATGGCTGTTCAGACGATCGCGATGAAGGCACGTGGATTACGCCCGATATCGTCATGGCTTACCACCGTTTGCATGAACTGGGTCATGCGCACTCGATTGAAGTGTGGGAAGGCGACGAGCTGATTGGTGGGATGTATGGCGTCGCGCAGGGCTCGCTTTTCTGCGGTGAGTCGATGTTCAGCCGACGCGTAAATGCCTCGAAAACCGCCCTGCTGGTCTTTAGCGAGGAGTTCGCGAGACTTGGCGGTAAACTGATTGATTGCCAGGTGCTTAATAGCCACACTGCTTCCCTTGGCGCGGTGGAGATCCCCCGCCGCGACTATCTGCAATATCTCGCGGAACTACGTCTGGCCCCGCTGCCTTCGCACTTTTGGGTGCCCCGTCGGCTCTTTCCGGCTCGTTGAAGAATGTTTTCGGCACATTTGTATTCAGAGTGTTATAATGGTCGCTCGTAGCAGCTTTTGCCTGTTGCCCCGCCCCATCCGGGAGTCGTTCGTATCAGGGATGCCCTTCGTTTACTTCTACCGCTCCCCTTTACGGTTGCGCTTTACTGGCGCTCTGGCTGCGGCGTGCGGGGAATCGGCAAAAGCTGTTTTGCTGCGTTTTATCAGCACAAATCTTTACTTAACACACGAACTTCGGCATTATCTTGCCGATTCAAAAAATTATGGTAGTGATACCCCCGAGGATTAGATGGCCAAAGAAGACAATATTGAGATGCAGGGTACCGTTCTTGAAACGTTACCTAATACGATGTTCCGCGTAGAACTGGAAAACGGTCACGTGGTCACTGCGCATATCTCTGGTAAGATGCGTAAAAACTACATCCGTATCCTGACGGGCGATAAAGTGACTGTGGAACTGACCCCGTACGACCTGAGCAAAGGCCGCATTGTCTTCCGTAGCCGCTAAGATCTTCCGTTAGCGCAACTGCGCACCTAATTTAAAGGCCGGGTAATCCCGGCCTTTTCTGTTTCTGCTCCAGCCGCTATTTAAAAGATTGTTTAACGTTCAGGGATAGTGGCAGCCGCCCCGCTCGCGACAGGCTCTCCATTCAGCGGTACCGATATCCGGGCCTGACGCCGGATCGCGACAGATTGGCCACCATTTGCTGTAGAAGTTACAGGGAGCGGCTTTTCCGGCAAGCGGAGCAAGCAGTAAAAAACTGAGTATGACAGGTATAAAAATATGCCTCATGGTATCTCCTCCTTTTTGACCAACTTCTGATTCCGTTTCATGGCAATAACCCACTTCAGCGCTATTGCGCATAAAAACAACCTACAAAAAAACGACTTACACGGCAATATTTTTATTAATATCAATAAGTTACATTAGGAACATTTGCACAAAGTACCGCATTTAGCTCTGTAGAACCGTTTATCTCACGGTTTTAATGCGGTGACGGGAAGGGTCTTGCGTTGACAAAGTAGAAGGTGCGCCGCTTTTTCACGCACGTTTATCGACAGGCATAAAAAAACCGGGCGCAGGGCCCGGTTTGATGAGGTTAATGCAGAGATTAATGTGCTGCTTCCGGTTTGTGCTTCTGCGCACTGTGGAAACCATACTCCAGCTCATTCTTCTCTTTATTCAGCGTGACGGTGACCTGGCCGCCATCAACCAGCGATCCGAACAGCAGTTCGTTGGCGAGCGGTTTTTTCAGGTTGTCCTGAATCACACGCGCCATTGGTCGGGCACCCATCGCACGGTCGTAGCCTTTCTCTGCCAGCCAGTCGCGCGCTTCCTGGCTGACCTCCAGCGAGACGCCCTTCTGATCCAGCTGCACCTGAAGTTCGACAATAAATTTGTCGACCACCTGGTGAATCACCTCGGTAGACAAATGATCGAACCAGATGATGTTGTCCAGACGGTTGCGGAACTCCGGCGTAAAGATTTTTTTGATCTCTTCCATCGCATCGGTGCTGTTATCCTGGTGGATAAGGCCGATGGATTTACGCTCGGTTTCACGCACACCGGCGTTGGTGGTCATCACCAGCACGACGTTGCGGAAATCGGCCTTGCGCCCGTTGTTATCGGTCAGCGTCCCGTTATCCATCACCTGCAGCAGGATATTAAAGACATCAGGATGCGCTTTTTCGATCTCATCAAGCAGCAGAACCGCATGCGGATGTTTGATCACCGCGTCGGTCAGCAGGCCACCCTGATCGAAACCGACATAGCCCGGAGGCGCACCGATCAAACGGCTCACGGTGTGGCGCTCCATATACTCGGACATATCAAAACGCAGCAGCTCAATGCCCAGCGCTTTCGACAGCTGTACCGTCACCTCGGTTTTACCGACGCCGGTCGGGCCAGCAAACAGGAAGGAGCCGACCGGTTTATGGTCCTGACCCAGCCCTGCGCGGCTCATTTTGATCGCTTCGGTTAAGGCCTCAATGGCTTTATCCTGACCAAACACCAGCATTTTCAGACGGTCGCCGAGGCTTTTCAGCGTATCGCGATCGCTCTGAGAGACGCTCTTCTCAGGAATACGCGCAATGCGGGCAACCACGGATTCAATATCCGCCACGTTAACCGTTTTCTTGCGTTTGCTGACCGGCATCAGCCGTGCTCGCGCGCCAGCCTCATCAATCACGTCAATCGCTTTGTCCGGCAGATGGCGGTCGTTAATGTATTTCACCGCCAGCTCAACCGCGGCGCGTACCGCTTTCGCCGTGTAACGCACATCGTGGTGCGCTTCATATTTCGGCTTCAGGCCGTTGATAATCTGCACCGTTTCCTCAACGGAAGGTTCAGTGATATCAATTTTCTGGAAGCGGCGCGCAAGGGCGCGATCTTTTTCAAAGATGTTGCTGAACTCCTGATAGGTCGTGGAGCCCATCACGCGGATCTTACCGCTGGAGAGCAGCGGCTTAATCAGGTTTGCGGCGTCAACCTGCCCGCCGGACGCAGCGCCTGCACCGATGATGGTGTGGATCTCATCGATAAACAGAATGCTGTTGCTGTCCTGCTCGAGCTGTTTCAGCAGCGCCTTAAAGCGTTTTTCGAAATCGCCGCGGTATTTAGTACCCGCCAGCAGTGAGCCGATATCCAGCGAGTAGATGGTGCAGTCGGCCATAATTTCCGGCACGTCGCCCTGTACAATTCGCCAGGCCAGCCCTTCGGCAATCGCGGTTTTACCAACGCCCGATTCCCCCACCAGCAGCGGGTTGTTTTTACGGCGGCGGCACAACACCTGGACGGCGCGCTCAAGCTCTTTGCCACGTCCAATCAGCGGATCGATTCCGCCCACGCGAGCAAGCTGATTAAGATTGGTGGTGAAGTTTTCCATACGTTCCTCCCCGCCTGCTTGCTCTTCGCTGCTCGCCTGGCTGCTACTGCTGCTGCCCGCGTCAGAGGATGGACCCGGCTCGTCTTTGCGCGTGCCGTGAGAGATAAAGTTCACCACGTCAAGGCGGCTGACTTCATGTTTGCGCAGCAGGTAAGCCGCCTGCGACTCCTGCTCGCTGAAGATGGCAACCAGCACGTTCGCACCGGAGACTTCGCTGCGTCCGGAAGATTGAACGTGAAACACCGCGCGCTGCAGAACGCGCTGGAAGCTGAGCGTCGGCTGCGTGTCACGCTCCTCTTCGCTCATCGGCAGGACGGGTGTGGTTTGTTCGATGAAGGCCTCGAGTTCCTGCCGCAGCGCCACCAGATCCACGGAACACGCTTCCAGCGCATCACGGGCAGATGGGTTACTGAGCAGAGCCAGTAACAAGTGCTCGACGGTCATAAACTCATGTCGGTGCTCGCGCGCTCTGGCGAAAGCCATGTTTAAACTGAGTTCCAGTTCTTGATTGAGCATAGGCACCTCCCCCAAGTTTTATTGCCTGACGTCAGGCTTTTTCCAGCGTACACAGCAACGGATGCTCGTTCTCCCTTGCATACTTGTTCACCATGGCAACTTTCGTCTCCGCGACCTCGGCGGTGAAAACACCGCAGATAGCCTTACCGTGATAGTGAACCGTTAGCATCAGTTGCGTTGCACGTTCAACATCATAAGAAAAGAACTTTTGTAGCACGTCAATAACAAATTCCATTGGCGTGTAGTCATCGTTCATTATCATCACTTTGTACATCGATGGCGGTTTGAGCGCGTCGCGCAGTTTATCTTCCGCCAATTGCTCAAAATCCAGCCAGCTATTGCTCTTACCCATCGTTAGCGCTTCATCTTAGGTTACAGGTTCCGGCGCACGTCTAATCGGCCGATTACATGAGTTTAGATGCATTTTCAATCAGCATCAGATGTCAGGCAACTATAATGGATCGCCCTGCATTTGAATAACAACATTAAGTGGATGGTTATGTGAAGATGTCCTGCTTAGTGCACATTATATGGCTCGATTATAGGTTTTTTTGGCGATCCTTGCCATTTCACCTGTGTAAAAAGATTTCAATGTATCTTATTTTTCTTTTTTTTAAATTTTAAACATTATGCTAAATAAAAAACGAACCGCTGAGGGTTCGTCTTTTTATTTATTTCAGAACTATTTATCCAGCTCCAGTAATGACCTCGCAACATCGGCATAGAAAGCATTAACGTAAGCCTGCGGGATAACATCAAATCCCATAAAGTCGAGATGATCCCAATCGTACATTACCGGGTAATAGCTCCACTGCCCTTTTTTCGGCTGGCCATCATAGGGTTTCGCATCGGCACCAAAGGGATAATAGCTGGAGACTGAATTCACCAGCCCATCATTCGTCGTCCAGGTGGCATTAATTAACGATGTTTGCGGATCGGTAATGGTTTTACCCATATAGGTTGCTGACGGCACCAGCAGTGGATTGGTATAGACGCCGGGGATCTGGAAAGAGGTAAACGGCACGCCAACGGTCGTTTTACCAGTATGTGAGAAATAATAGACATTGGGCTTAGTCTCCAGGTACTGCTTATTCGCACTGATGCCAACTACCGAGAGATCGTAAGAGGCTATATCCTTCGAATCCCAGATGCTGCTGGTGAAAACATCGCGAATATATTCAGCCAGGCTCTCATCCGGGTCGCGACGCAGGCCAAACTGGTCGAGTTTGAAATCATAAACAAATGAAGAGAGCGACGATACGCCGGCAATAGTCGCCGCTTTGCGAACCATATCTTCAATCAGGCCAACGATCAGGTTTTTATCTTGTGCAAACGAGCTGCCATTATTTGGCGTTGCGACGGTCGTGACGCTGAAAACATAATCTTTCCCGCCTTCAAAAAGCGGAGAGAGCTCTGTTCCAGGGTGCGATTCATGGAACGCGCGCTCCTCTTCGCTGCCGTCCTGCAGCATATCCACCAGCTGGCGGCTGGTTAACCCACCCATACTGTGCCCAACGAGGTGGATCTTATGGTGCTCATCCCAGTGCGGATAGATGCCGGGGTAGGTTTTACCGTAGCGGGCATGGTTCGCTTTCAGGGAATGGGCGGCGCCATAATCAACGGTGCCGCCTTTAATATAGTAATAGAGCTCAACCGCGCGATCCCAGTTGCTGGAAACCGGCCCAACAACGGCGGCGTAAGACTCCACCCCATTGCTATTTAAATAGGCAATGGTGTCATCAAACCCGCCCCAATATTTGAAACCCAGCATTTCATCGGGACCCCAGCCGACAACACCATGAACAAAAATAAGGGGATAGTGATTTCCTTTTTGGGCCATGTTTTGTGGAGCCGCGTCGACTGTCTCTGCCGCGACGAAAGAGGAATTAATAAGCGAAGCTGATACCAATAGCGCTAAAGATAATTTCTTTAAAGTTTTCAATGTAACTTCATCCTTTTTTATTTACACCAACGTTGCGACGCTAATAGTACCTTTCACGATGCTTTTCTTTTCAGCCCTTAAAGTGGATTAATATACAAGAATGCTCTCGGATAATTTTTGAATTATCGCATTAAGGCGAAAGAGTAATTAATTTATTTGAATTAGGATAATTCACGTGAATTAATAACTTATTAAATTACATCTTAAATCTCTGGCAATTAAGGTTTCTATTGCGCAACAGATAGCTGTGGAATAGCCATATTCGAGACCTGCATCACATTTTTTTACCATAGCGTTAACTGCTTCAAAAAATTGATGCGCTGTCTCCCAGAATGCTTGCCAAATACTTGACGCATTATACGAATTATCTAAATTGTAGAGTCGTGAGTTGGCGAGGTTTTGAACAACCCGCCGCTCCGCCACCGGTTCATTCCATCTTACTTAAATAAGTTTTACGAAGGATGTCGAAGCATGGAAATGGGTACTGTAAAGTGGTTCAACAATGCCAAAGGGTTTGGCTTCATCTGCCCGGAAGGCGGTGGTGAAGATATCTTCGCCCATTACTCCACCATCCAGATGGATGGTTACAGAACGTTAAAAGCCGGGCAGACGGTCCGGTTTGATGTACACCAGGGCCCTAAAGGCAATCATGCCAGCCTTATCGTGCCAGTAGAACTGGAAGCGATAGCCTGACGCCTGTGACCTCGTTGTGTACAAAGTGCAGTGAAATGCCAGCCCGGTGGGCTGGCATTTTTATTACTCGCGTGCCAGCGCATCCACCGGATCGAGCCGCGCGGCATTGCGGGCAGGAAGCCAGCCAAACAGCACGCCGGTAAAGGTGGAGCACAAAAAGGCCGTCAACAGCGCAACCGGCGAGAAGCCAATCTCCCAGCCGGGCAGAAAGAGTTGCAGAGTGAAGGCGATCAGCATCGACAGCATCACACCCAGCGCACCGCCCACCAGGCAGACAAACACCGCTTCAATCAGAAACTGTGACAGCACGTCGCCCGCACGTGCGCCCACCGCCATTCGGATGCCAATCTCCCGGGTACGCTCGGTGACCGACACCAGCATGATATTCATCACGCCAATCCCGCCCACCAGCAGCGAGATCACCGCCACCAGCGTTAAAAAGAGTTGCAGCGTACGCGTAGTTTTCTCTGCCGTTTTCAGCACCCCGTCCATGTTCCAGACAAAGAAATCCTTTTTACCGTGGCGAAGATTAAGCAGCTGCGTCAGTTGCTGCTCGGCTTGTTCACTGCTGTAGCCCTCATTTACGCGCACGGTAATGGAGTTGAGCCATGACTGGCCCATAATCCGCCCGGCAATGGTGCTGTAAGGCAGCCAGACGCGCAGGATCTTGCTGCTGCCGAACATCGACTGCTTCTCTTCCGCCACACCAATCACCGTCGCCGGCATATTACCCACCAGAATCACTTCACCCACTACGCTGGCTTTATCCGGGAAGAGCTGCCGCCGGGTATTGCTGTCGAGCACCACCACCTGCGCGCGCCTGCCCTGCTGCTCGGCGTTAAACGCGGTGCCTTCGCTAAAGGTCATACCGTAAACGTTAAAATATTGCCCGCTGACGCCGTTCGCGCTGGCCGCCACGTCGATATTGCCGTAACGCAGACGCAGGTTTTGCGATACCGATGGCGTGGCTGAGCGCACCCACGGCTGCTTTTGAATGGCAAGCAGATCGTCATACTTCAGCGCCTGCTGGTTTTGCGGCTCATCATCACCAAAATCTTTACCGGGGTAGACATCAATGGTGTTGGTGCCAATGGAGCGGATATCTGCCAGCACCAGTTGCTTGGCCGCATCGCCCACCACCACAATCGACACCACCGAGGCGATGCCAATAATAATGCCAAGCATGGTGAGTAGAGTGCGCATTTTGTTGGCCGCCATCGCCCGCCAGGCCATGGTCAGCGCCTCCTGGAAACGGCTGGTGAACTGCCGCCAGCCGCCGACGGACGTAACAACGCCTTCATGTTTTGCCGCAGAAGCGGAGGTAGTTTTTGCCGGCGGATTAGCAATAATTTCACCATCGCGGATCTCAATGATCCGCTCGGCCTGCGCGGCAACCTGCGGATCGTGGGTGACGATAATCACCGTGTGGCCGCGATCGCGCAGTTGATGGAGGATCGCCATCACCTCTTCGCCGGAGTGGCTATCCAGCGCGCCGGTTGGCTCATCGGCGAGGATCACCTGCCCGCCGTTCATCAACGCACGGGCAATACTGACGCGCTGCTGCTGGCCGCCGGAGAGTTGCGAAGGTTGATACTCGCTGCGATCGCCAAGCCCGAGACGCGTCAGCAACTCTTTAGCGCGCGCCAGCCGCGCTTTGCGCTCCGTCCCGGCATAGACCGCTGGCACTTCAACATTCTGTGCGGCGGTCAGATGGGAGAGCAGATGGTAGCGCTGAAAGATAAAACCAAAGTGTTCGCGGCGCAGCTGCGCCAGCGCGTCGCCACTGAGGGTCGAAACATCCGTTCCCGCCACGCGATAGGTGCCGCGGGTCGGCTTATCGAGACAGCCGAGAATATTCATCAGCGTCGATTTACCGGAGCCGGAAGCGCCCACAATCGCCACCATCTCGCCAGCGTTTATGGTGAGGGTAATGCCTTTCAGCACCTCGACCATGCCGTCGCCGGAGGGGTAGCTACGGCGAATGTCCTTCAGTTCAAGCAGGGCGGTCATTGCGCCGCGCCCTCTTTCCGCTCGCCGATCACCACTTCATCGCCCGCGTCCAGCCCTTTGACCACCACCACATCGGTATCGTTACGCGCGCCGAGGATCACCTCCCGCTCGCGGGTCTCGCCATTGCGCAGCACTTTAACCTTATAGCGGTTATCGCCAACCGGCTCGCCGAGCGCCGCCAGCGGAATGGTCAGCACGTTTTTCTGCCCGGTAAGCTGGATCTGCACCTGCGCGGTCATCTCCAGACGCAGCACGCCCTGCGGGTTGGGCACTTCAAAACGCGCGTAATAGAAGATGGCGTCGTTGACCTTCTCCGGCGTCGGCAGAATATCTTTCAGTACCCCTTCATAGCGGGTACCCGGATCGCCCAGCACGGTGAACCATGCTTTTTGGCCGGGTTTGAGATGAATGACATCCGCTTCGGAGACCTGCGCTTTCACCAGCATGGTGCTCATGTCGGCAACCGTCAGAATGTTCGGTGCCTGCTGCATGGCAATCACCGTCTGCCCCTGCAGAGTGGTAATTTGCGTCACCTCCCCGTCCATCGGCGCGAGAATGCGGGTGTAATCGAGATTAGTTTTTGCCGTATCCAGCGTTGCCTGGTTACGTTTGATCTGCGCATCGATGGTGCCAATCTGCGCCTGTTTTACGGCGACATCCGTGGCCGAAGTGTCAAGATCCTGGCGCGACACCAGGTGGCTCTGCACCAGCTGCTGCTGACGTCCATAAGTCACCTGCGCCAGCTTCAGCTCGGCCTGCGCCTGGCGGCGCTGCGCACGCAGCTCCATCAGCGTCGCTTCCACTTCTTTAATCTGGTTTTCCGCCTGCGCCGGGTCAATGATGCCCAGCAGCTGATCTTTCTTCACCTTATCGCCGATGTTGACCGTCAGGCGTTGTAACTCACCGTTGACCTGCGCACCGACGTCAACTTTGCGAAGCGCGTCGAGTTTGCCGGTCGCCAGCACCATTTGTTGCAGCTCGCCCGGCTTAACAATCAGCGTCTGATACTGCACCACCGGCGCATTTAACTTGCTCCAGAGCCAGAAAGCCGCCAGCACTATGATGACGATCAGCACAAACAACCCTGTCCTGCGTTTTCCCTTCAGTTTCATAAAATTTCCAGATAATCGGACATGCGATGGAGAGAGCAATTTTAACTAAACAGCGGCTCAACGAAACCTCATCTTCGCATTTTCTCCCTTATCCATTGAAGAGGCGTTGAGTCAGCACCTGATGAAATTGAGATCTCTTAATGAAATGTGAGTTGCACCATGTCCGTTATCGCTACTGTTTTTGAACCTCAACGGCCGCTCCCGAAAACGGCCTGGCAGCTATTCGCTTCTCTGCTTACCGGCGATCTTGTGCCGGGACCCGCCTGGGAGAAAGGCTCCCACCGGCGTAAATTCCTGCTGCGCTCGCTGGCGATGCCTTTTGCCACCGCGCACTTTTTGTCACGTCTCGTTGACCAGCCGCACCTCGCCCGCAAGCTGCATATGCAGCCGGGTCTGCCGTGCCGGTTACACCGCCCCTGGCTCTCCGTCAACCTGACGCGTCAGCAAACCAGCGAAGCGATCTGCTGGCACTACGACACGTTTAATCGTCTGCTGCCCGAAGGGATGGTGAACAGCTATCTCACGACGTCGGGCTGCACGCTGGCCCGGCTGACCGGAAAAGATGAGCAGAGTTACTCCATCCGTCTCTGGTCAGACGCCGCGCTGGATAAAGAGGGCGAAGCGACGCTCACCTTCTATGACGCGCTGGAGACGCCGCTGGCGCGCCTCACCTTCACCATCTGCCCGTTTAACGGTTTGACCACGCTCTACATTGGCGGGCTGCAAGGGCCAAAATCCCATGTGCCGCACGAAGCGATCCAGGGCGCGACCAAAGCCTGTCACGGTCTGTTCCCGAAGCGGCTGCTGGTTGAGGCGGCAATGATGCTGGCGCAGTTCCTCGAAGTAGAAACGATCCGTGCGGTAAGCAATGAAACCCACATCTACCAGAGCCTGCGCTATCGCAAGAAAAAACTGCGCCAGCTGCATGCGGACTACAACAGCTTCTGGGAATCGCTCGGTGGCGTTGTCGATGGCCAGAGAGACTTCGTGCTGCCACTGATGATGCCGCGTAAACCGATTGAGGAGATCGCCAGCAAAAAACGCGCAGAGTATCGCCGCCGTTATGAGCTGCTCGACAGCCTGCAAAGCCAGACTGCCGAACGTTGCCAGCGTTAATCGGCTCTCCCGCGCGCCAGCCACAGCACGCGGGAGAACATTTTACGCAGCAGCGGGGGGATCGCCTCCACGCCGCGCCTGCCCGCTTCCATCGCCACCTCAATGGCCAGATCCGGTTTTGACGCGCGGTGAATCGCTTTGGTGATCACCCGGTGCGCGTTCATCGGCACGTTAGCGGGCAGCTGGGCCACGCGGTGATAGACATCATCAAACCCTTCGCGATACATAAAGTGCTCCATGTCGCGCGCCGGCAGTTCGGTTAAATGGACCCGCACCTGATCGGGATGATTATCGAGTACGCCGCGCACGGTGGCGGCATATTTTTTCCCCGCTTCGTCGCCATCCACCAGCACATGCCACTCAATGCCCATCCGGCGGGCGAATTTAATCAGCGGCTTCAGCCCGGACTGCGCAAACTCAATCACCTTTATCCCTTCGGCATCAAAGTGGTGCCCACACTGGCGCGCAAGATCGTTAATCACCCAGGTTTCCGTTTCCCCCTCGACCAGTAGCCAGCAGCGGGCAAACAGTGATGAGGGGCGGTTGACGCGAATATGAAACGCGATGCGTCGCCCATCCTCTGCGCTCAGCCCGCCCGGCCCGAGACGCCAGGCCGCGACGCGTGCCGATTCGCGCACCAGTCGGCAGACATGCTCGACGGGCGTCAACGACAGCAGTTCGCCGGAGTTAGTAGTGGTAATACGTTGCAGCGGCAGCAGGTTTAACAACTGCCAGGCAACGGAGAGCATAATCGGATGCAGCCGCGTTTCGGGATCTTCCACCAGCAACAGCGGACGCGCATCGCGGTCGAGGTGCACAGAGCCTTTGGCCTGCAATAACGTGGAAAAAAAGCCCAGCAGGATCACCCGGTACATGCGCCCACCGGGCTTATCAATCATGCGGTTGATGGTGTCGAGATAGCGCCAGCTACGCTGCTCATCATGGGAGCGACGGCGCATCAGGCGCGGCAGCGACGTACCGCTGCCCTGCTCGGCAAAGTAGTGCTCCAACAGTTGCACCATCGCCGATAAGCCGTGGCGGATCTGCGCATCGGTCAGGTTTTGCGGTCTTGATACCAGCTCGCGGGAGAGAAAATCGAGCTGGCGCGCGGTGCTCTCCAGCAGCGGTGTTTCCGGCGTGCCGCCGCTGCGCAGCCGGCGCATAAAACGCGCATCGCGCAGGCGCAGCACCGGCGAGAGGCGAATCAGGTGGCGCGCCATCTCATCACTGTCACGCAGCGGCAGCAGTTCGCCTTTGGTGTCGAGAAAACCGCGCAGCGTCCTTACTTCGCCCCCGGCAGAAAGCGCCCCTTCATGACGATAAAAGAGGCGGTGATAACCATCGTCACTGGGCACCCAGCACTCCGCCAGTGGGCGGTAGCGCCGCGTTTTGTGCCGCCCCGGCTCCGATTCGCGAAAGGTGAGAATAATGTGCAGGTGGTGCTCGCGGCCGTTGATATCGCCCGGCGGGAACCAGAAGTCATCGCGCACAAAGTGGTAGAGATCGTTTTGCGGCGACAGCAGCAGGGTGAGCGCATCCAGCAGGCTTGATTTGCCCCATGCGTTCTCACCAATCAACACGTTGTTCTGTTCAAGCTGCAATGAGAGGCGATTAATACCCCGAAATCCCACAACCTCAACTCGCTCCAGAATCATCTCTCATCCTCCTGGTGTGTTGCCCTCTCCCTGCGCCAACAGCATAACGGCATGCGGGAAGCGCCATTGAAATCTGCATTTGCATAAAATCGCTCACTTTTCGCAGCTTTACTCACTTTCAGCCTTTCTGTAGTGTGTTGCAGTGCATATAAATTTACGTAAGGATTTGGGCTGTTCATGTTTTCAGGATTGTTAATTATTCTTCTGCCGCTGGTGGCGGGCTACCTCATTCCGCTGCGTCATGCTGCTGCACTCAAACTGATCAATAAACTGCTCAGCTGGATTGTCTACGTGATCCTCTTTTTTATGGGTATCAGCCTCGCCTTCCTTGATAACCTTAGCGCTAACCTGCTGTCGATATTGCATTATTCCGCGGTCAGCGTGGTGATTATTTTACTCTGCAACGCCTGTGCGCTGCTGTGGCTGGAGCGATCCCTGCCGTGGCACCATCACCATCAGCAGGAAGTGCTGCCGTCTCGGCTGGCGATGGCACTGGAGTCGTTGCGCCTGTGCGGCGTGGTGCTGCTCGGTTTTGTGATTGGCCTGAGCGGCCTTGCGTTTTTGCAGCACGCGACCGAAGCCAGCGAATACACGCTGATCTTCCTGCTGCTGCTGGTCGGTATTCAGCTGCGTAACAGCGGCATGACCCTGAAACAGATTGTGCTGAACCGCCGGGGAATGATTATCGCGGTGGTCGTTGCTGCCAGTTCGCTGGTGGGCGGTGTGATCAACGCGCTACTCCTCGATTTGCCGCTGAAAACGGGGATGGCGATGGCCTCCGGCTTTGGCTGGTACTCCCTTTCCGGGATTCTGCTTACTGAATCCTTTGGCCCGGTGATTGGCAGTGCGGCGTTCTTTAACGATCTGGCGCGCGAACTGATCGCCATTATGCTAATTCCTGGCCTGATTGGCCGCAGCCGCTCCACGGCGCTGGGGTTATGCGGCGCGACGTCGATGGATTTTACCCTGCCGGTGTTGCAGCGCTCTGGCGGGCTGGAGATGGTGCCCGCCGCCATTGTCCATGGATTCGTGCTTAGCCTGCTGGTGCCGCTGTTAATGGCCCTCTTCTCTGCCTGATCGCCTTCGGCGGTGGGTTTCTGCCGCCAAACTTGCGCTAAATCAATCTCTGCGTAAATAGCCGCTAAAAGACCTTTCACGCCTTCGCCCGCACTATTAATCTTAAACATGTATTTTAAATATAACTTTAAAGAAGGTGTGACCATGTTTTGTGTGCAATGTGAACAAACCATCCGTACCCCGGCAGGAAATGGCTGTTCTTACGCGCAGGGGATGTGCGGGAAAACCGCTGAAACCTCCGATCTCCAGGATCTGCTGATTGCCGCCCTGCAGGGGCTTTCCGCCTGGGCCTGCAAAGCGCGCGACTACGATCTGATTGACCACGAGATTGATAACTTCGCGCCGCGCGCCTTCTTCTCCACCCTGACCAACGTTAACTTCGATTCGGTGCGCATTATCGGTTATGCCCGGGAAGCGATTGCCAAACGTGAAGCACTGAAAGCCCTCTGTCTGGCGATCGATCCGCAGGCGCAGGTAGACAACCCGATGGCCGATTTACAGCTGGTGAGCGACGATCTCGGCGCGTTGCAGCGCCAGGCAGCGGAATTTACCCCGAACAAAGATAAAGCGGCGATTGGCGAAAACATTCTTGGCCTGCGCCTGCTCTGCCTGTATGGCCTGAAAGGCGCGGCGGCCTACATGGAACATGCCCACGTGCTCGGTCAGTACGATAACGATCTCTACGCACGCTACCACAACATCATGGCGTGGCTCGGCACCTGGCCGGCGGATATGAACGCCCTGCTGGAGTGCGCGATGGAGATCGGTAAGATGAACTTCAGCGTGATGAGCATTCTCGACGCGGGTGAGACCAGCCTCTATGGTCACCCGACGCCAACCCAGGTCAACGTCAAAGCGGTGGCGGGCAAATGCATTCTTATTTCCGGTCACGATCTGAAAGATCTCTATAACCTGCTGCAACAGACCGAAGGCACTGGCGTAAACGTCTATACCCACGGCGAAATGCTGCCGGCGCACGGTTACCCGGAGCTGCGTAAATTCAAACATCTGGTCGGTAACTACGGCAGCGGCTGGCAGAACCAGCAGGTTGAGTTCGCCCGTTTCCCCGGCCCGATTGTGATGACCTCCAACTGCATTATCGACCCAACCGTCGGTTCCTATGATGACCGCATCTGGACGCGCAGTATCGTCGGCTGGCCGGGCGTTAACCACCTTGAAGGCGACGACTTTGCCCCGGTGATCCGCCAGGCACAGCAGATGTCCGGCTTCCCGTTTAGCGAGATCGAGCATCTGATCACCGTTGGTTTTGGTCGCCAGACGCTGCTCGGCGCGGTTGATACGCTGATCGATCTGGTGAGCCGTGAAAAACTGCGCCACCTCTTCCTGGTCGGCGGCTGTGACGGCGCGCGCGGGGAGCGCAGCTACTTTACCGATTTTGCCACCCAGGTGCCGGACGACTGCCTGATCCTGACGCTGGCCTGCGGTAAATACCGCTTTAACAAACTCGACTTTGGCAATATTGAAGGCCTGCCGCGTCTGGTTGATGCCGGGCAGTGTAACGATGCCTACTCGGCGATAATTCTGGCAGTAACGCTGGCCGATAAGCTCGGCTGCGGCGTTAACGATCTGCCGCTCTCGCTGGTGCTGTCTTGGTTTGAACAGAAAGCGATTGTCATTTTGCTGACCCTGCTTTCGCTGGGTGTGAAAAATATTGTCACCGGCCCTACCGCGCCGGGCTTCCTGACGCCGGATCTGCTGGCGGTGCTGAATGAGAAGTTCGGCCTGCGCCAGGTGACCACCGTCGAGCAGGATATGCAGCAGTTACTGAGCGCATAAGGAGCGAAAAATGAGCATGCCAACCCCTCAATGCCCGTGGCGGATGCAGGTGCACCATATCCACCAGGAGACGCCGGATGTCTGGACGCTTTCGCTGCTGTGCCATGATTACTACCCCTACCGCGCCGGGCAGTATGCGCTGGTGAGCATTGGCAACAGCGCCAACACGCTGCGTGCCTATACCCTCTCCTCGACGCCGGGCGTCAGTGAATACATTACGCTGACCATTCGCCGTATTGATGAGGGCACAGGCTCGCAGTGGCTGACGCGTGAGGTTAAGCGCGGCGATTATCTCTGGCTCTCCGACGCGCAGGGGGAATTTACCTGCGATAACGAACCGAACGATAAGCTGTTGCTGCTGGCGGCAGGCTGCGGAGTAACGCCGATTATGTCGATGCGCCGCTGGCTGGCGAAGCACCGTCCGCAGGCGGATGTGCAGGTGATTTTCAGCGTGCGCTCGCCGCAGGATGTGATCTTTGCCGATGAGTGGCAGAACTACCCGGTGACGCTGGTGGCGGAGCACAATGCCACCGAGGGCTTTGTGGCGGGGCGGTTAAGCCGCGAGCTGCTGAGCGCGGTGCCGGATCTGAGTGCGCGTACGGTGATGACCTGCGGTCCGGCGCCCTATATGGCATGGGTTGAGCAGGAAGTGAAAGCACTTGGCGTCACCCGCTTCTTTAAAGAGCAGTTCTTTACGCCGGTTGCCGAAGCCGCCACCAGCGGGCTGAAGTTCAGCAAGCTCTCACCGATGAAAACTTTCTATGCGCCGGTGGGCAGCACGCTGCTGGAGGCGCTGGAGAGCAATAAAATGCCGGTCAACGCCGCCTGCCGCGCAGGCGTGTGTGGCTGTTGCAAAACGCAGGTGATTTCCGGGGAGTACTCAGTCAGCAGCACCATGACGCTGACTGAGAAGGAGATTGCCGAGGGGTTTGTGCTCGCCTGCTCCTGCCACCCGCAAGGGGATTTGGTTTTAGCGTAAGGTTCAAGTCAACATGCCGGATGGCGCTGCGCTTATCCGGCCTACAAAACAAGCCGTTATGCCTTTGTAGGCCGGATAAGGCGCTAGCCGCCATCCGGCATTTTTACATCACAACTACTTCCACGCGGGCGCGACGGAATATCGCCCTGCCCCCATAAACGCCACCGCCAGCGCGCCTAAGAAGAAGTAGACAATACTCTCAATCGCCCACGCGCCGGTCACCTCCAGCGAACCGGTTTCGCCAATGCCCACCATCAGCCAGGCGACAACCATGGTAAACGCCAGCACCAGCGCCGCCGGGCGGGTAAAAATACCGAGAATAATCAGCACCGGGCAGAGCACTTCCCCCACCAGCACGCCGTAAGCGATAAACCCCGGCAGCCCTTTTGCCGCCAGCATCCCGGCAATGCCATCAATCCCGCCAATCAGCTTATGCACGCCGTGAAACAGCATCAGCCCGCCGACGGCCAGACGCAGCAGCAAGCGCCCCAAATCCTCATGCGAAAACATCTTATTAACTGAATTTAACAATGATTTAACCATCTGAAAGTATTCCTGTTTTCGTTGACTGACACCAACCTATGCCTCTTCACCGTCAAAATAAACCCCTGTTTCACTTATGGATATAATATTCCCGTCTCGTCAGCGGTTGATTGTCTAAGCTTGTAAGCGTGATCACAAAAAGGAGCCTCAATATGAAACAGACAGTGGCCGCGTATATCGCCAAAACCCTCGAACAGGCGGGCGTAAAACGGATTTGGGGCGTCACCGGCGACTCCCTCAACGGGCTGAGCGACAGCCTGAACCGCATGGGCACCATCGACTGGATGCCCACGCGCCATGAAGAGGTGGCTGCCTTCGCCGCAGGCGCCGAAGCGCAGGTCTCAGGCGAACTGGCGGTGTGCGCAGGCTCCTGCGGGCCGGGCAACCTGCACCTGATCAACGGCCTGTTTGACTGCCACCGCAACCGCGTGCCGGTGCTGGCCATCGCCGCGCATATTCCGTCGAGCGAAATCGGCAGCGGCTATTTTCAGGAGACGCATCCGCAGGAGCTTTTCCGCGAATGCAGCCACTACTGCGAGCTGGTCTCCAACCCGGAGCAGATCCCGCAAGTGCTGGCGATTGCCATGCGTAAAGCGATCCTCAACCGTGGTGTTTCCGTCGTAGTGCTGCCCGGCGATGTCGCCCTGCAGGCGGCACCGGAAAGCGCCAGCAGCCACTGGTATCGCGCACCGCAGCCGGTGGTGGTTCCCGCTGAGGAGGAGCTGCAAAAGCTGGCGCAGCTGCTGCGTTACTCCAGCAATGTCGCGCTGATGTGCGGCAGCGGTTGTGCCGGTGCGCATAAAGAGCTGCTGGCCTTCGCCGGCAAGCTGAACGCGCCGATTGTTCACGCCCTGCGCGGCAAAGAGCACGTTGAGTATGACAACCCATTTGATGTTGGCATGACCGGGCTGATTGGCTTCTCATCCGGCTTCCACGCCATGATGAACGCCGACACGCTGGTGCTGCTCGGCACCCAGTTCCCCTACCGCGCCTTCTACCCGAGTGATGCGAAGATCATCCAGATCGATATCAACCCGGCGAGCCTCGGTGCGCACAGTAAAGTGGATATGGCGCTGGTCGGCGATATCAAAGCGACGCTGGCTGCGCTGGTGCCGCTGCTGGAGCAGAAAACGGATCGCGCCTTCCTCGATAAAGCGCTGGAGAACTACCGCGATGCCCGCAAAGGGCTGGACGATCTGGCGAAGCCGAGCGATAAGGCGATCCACCCGCAATATCTGGCCCAGCGCATCAGTGATTTCGCCGATGATGACGCCATTTTCACCTGCGATGTCGGCACACCGACCGTGTGGGCCGCGCGCTACCTGAAGATGAACGGCAAACGCCGGTTGGTTGGCTCCTTTAACCACGGCTCGATGGCTAACGCCATGCCGCAGGCGATTGGCGCTCAGGCCACCTTCCCGCAGCGCCAGGTGGTGGCGATGTGCGGTGATGGCGGTTTTAGCATGCTGATGGGCGATTTCCTCTCGGTGGCGCAGATGAAGCTGCCGCTGAAGATCGTCGTCTTTAACAACAGCGTGCTCGGCTTTGTGGCGATGGAGATGAAAGCGGGCGGCTATCTGACCGATGGCACCGAATTGCAGGCCACAAACTTTGCCCGCATCGCCGAAGCGTGCGGCATCACCGGTATTCGCGTAGAGAAATCCTCCGACGTTGACGAGGCGCTACAGCGTGCCTTCGCCATTGATGGCCCGGTGCTGATTGACGTCACCGTCGCCAAAGAGGAGCTGGCCATGCCGCCGCAAATCAAGCTTGAGCAGGCGAAAGGCTTCAGCCTCTATATGCTGCGCGCGATCATTAACGGGCGCGGCGATGAGGTGGTTGAACTGGCGAAAACCAACTGGCTCAGGTAAAACAGAGGGCATTACCCATCGCAAGATAAGGAAATGCCGTGATTGATTTACGCAGTGACACCGTGACCCGACCTGGACGCGCCATGCTGGAGGCAATGATGGCCGCCCCGGTCGGGGATGATGTGTATGGCGATGACCCAACGGTTAACGAACTTCAGGCCTACGCCGCTGAACTGAGCGGCAAAGAGGCCGCCCTCTTTTTACCTACCGGCACACAAGCTAACCTGGTCGCCCTGCTCAGCCACTGCGAACGCGGCGAAGAGTACATCGTCGGCCAGGGCGCGCATAACTATCTCTACGAAGCGGGCGGTGCGGCGGTGCTGGGCAGTATTCAGCCCCAGCCGATTGATGCTGCCGCCGACGGCACACTGCCGCTGGATAAGGTCGCGGCAAAAATCAAAGCTGACGATATCCACTTTGCCCGCACTAAACTGCTGAGCCTTGAAAACACCCATAACGGCAAAGTGCTGCCGCGCGACTACCTGCAACAGGCCTGGAATTTCACCCGCGAGCGCGGGCTGGCGCTGCACGTTGACGGCGCGCGCATCTTTAACGCGCTGGTGGAGTATGGCTGCGATTTGCAAGCGATCGCGCAATATTGCGACTCCTTTACCATCTGCCTCTCCAAAGGTCTCGGCACCCCGGTTGGCTCGCTGCTGGTCGGTGATAAAGCCTATATCGCCCGCGCTAACCGCTGGCGCAAGATGACCGGCGGCGGCATGCGCCAGGCGGGCTTTTTAGCCGCAGCCGGGCTCTATGCGCTGAAAAACAACGTTGAGCGGCTGAAAGAGGATCATGAGAACGCCGCCTGGCTGGCGACACAGCTGCGCGAACTCGGCGTCGACGTGATGCGTCACGATACCAATATGGTGTTTGTTCGCGTCGGGGATAACGCCCAGGCACTGGGCGCGTTTATGCGCGAGCGCGGGGTGACGATCACCGCAGGCAGCGTGGTGCGGCTGGTGACGCATCTGGATGTCAGCCGCCAGCAGCTTGGCGAGGTGGTTCGCCACTGGCAGGCCTTTTTGCAGCGCTAAGGAGAAAATGTGGCGCAGCGGATAGCAGTTCTCGGTGCCAGCGGCTATATCGGGCAGCGGCTGGTAACAGCCCTCAGTGAGCAGGGGCATCAGGTGAAAGCCGTGGCGCGGCGCTTAGGGCGGCTGCAAAAGCTGGCGGTGGCGAATGTCTCGCTGCATGAGATTGACCTCTTCTGGCCGCAGGCGCTGCCCGCACTGCTGGAGGATGTCGATACCCTCTACTATCTGGTGCACAGCATGGGCGAGAGCGGCGACTTTGTCGCTCATGAGCGGCAGATCGCCCTTAATGTACGCGATGCGCTACAGGGCTCCGGCGTGAAACAGGTGATCTATCTCAGCTCTCTGCAAGCGCACGAAGGCAGCGACTCGGATCATCTGCTGGCGCGCCAGCACACCGGCGATCTGCTGCGCGCCGCAGGCGTGCCGGTGACCGAGCTGCGCGCCGGGATCATTGTTGGTGCCGGTTCGGCGGCGTTTGAAGTGATGCGCGACATGGTCTTCAACCTGCCGGTGCTGACCCCGCCGCGCTGGGTGCGTTCGCGCACTACCCCTATCGCGCTGGAGAATCTGCTGCACTACCTGCTTGAGTTGCTCAACCATCCGACCGATACGCACCGGGTGTTTGAAGCCGCGGGGCCGGAGGTGCTCACCTATCAGCAGCAGTTTATCCGCTTTATGGCGGTGAGCGGCGTCAAGCGCCCCCTGATCCCGCTACCGCTGCCGACGCGGCTTATCTCGGTGTGGTTTTTACACCTCATCACCTCCGTGCCGCCCTCTATTGCCAAAGCGTTAATCCAGGGGCTGAAACATGACCTGCTGGCGGATGACCGCGCCCTGCGCGCCTTAATTCCGCAAACGCTGATCCCCTTTGATGAAGCGGTGCGCCGTACGCTCAAGGAGGAGGAGAAGCTGGTGAACTCCAGCGACTGGGGCTACGATGCGCAGGCTTTCTCCCGCTGGCGTCCGCAATATGGCTACTACCCGAAGCAGGCCGGTTTCAGCGTCACCACCCAGGCCAGCGCGCAGGCGTTATGGCAGGTGATCAACGGTATCGGCGGCAAAGAGCGCTACTTTTTTGGCAATCCTCTGTGGCAAACCCGCGCCGCGCTCGACAGGCTTATCGGCCATAAGCTGGCGCACGGGCGACCGCAACGCCCCTATTTGCAAGTTGGCGATGCAGTAGACAGCTGGAAGGTGATTATCGTTGAGCCGCAGCAGCAGCTTGCCCTGCTGTTTGGCATGAAAGCGCCGGGGCTTGGGCGGTTAGTTTTTACCGTGACGGATAAGGGTGATTGCCGGGCGCTGGATGTGCGCGCCTGGTGGCATCCGCACGGTATGCCGGGGCTTTTTTACTGGCTGCTGATGTTTCCGGCGCATCTGTTTATTTTTCGCGGTATGGCGCAACGTATCGCCAGGCTTGCGGAAAAAGGCAGTGAAAAAGTCTGAGCCCATCGCCTTTCTTTTAACAATCCCATTGCATCAGGACGTGATTCACGAAAGAATGCGCGCGATAAACGCTTAACACAGTGGATTGCTATGAAGGTTCTGGTCACGGGCGCAACCAGCGGTTTAGGCCGAAACGCGGTCGAATATCTGCGGCAAAAAGGCATTGCAGTCCGGGCGACGGGCCGCAACGAAGCGATGGGCAAGCTGCTCTGCAAGATGGGCGCTGAGTTTGTACCGGCGGATTTAACCCAGCTGGTCTCTTCGCAGGCGAAAGTGATGCTCGCAGGTATCGACACATTGTGGCACTGCTCGAGTTTTACCTCGCCATGGGGTACTCAGGAAGCGTTTGATCTCGCCAACGTGCGTGCCACGCGCCGTCTCGGTGAATGGGCGGTTGCCTGGGGCGTGCGTAACTTTATCCATATCTCCTCGCCGTCCCTCTATTTCGATTATCACCACCACCGCGATATTGACGAAGCCTTCCGTCCACGGCGTTTCGCCAACGAGTTTGCCCGCAGCAAAGCCGCCGGGGAGCAGGTTATCGATCTGCTGGCGCAGGCGAACCCGCAAACCCGCTTTACCATTTTGCGCCCGCAGAGCCTGTTTGGCCCGCACGATAAAGTCTTTATCCCGCGGCTGGCGCAGATGATGCAGCACTACCGCAGCGTGCTGCTACCGCGCGGCGGCGATGCGCTGGTCGATATGACCTACTACGAAAATGCGGTGCATGCGATGTGGCTGGCTAGCCAGCCGGAATGTGACGCCCTTCCCTCCGGGCGCGCCTTTAATATCACCAACGGCGAACCGCGCTCGCTGCGCACCATTGTGCAGACACTGATCGATGAGCTGGGTATCGACTGCCGTATTCGTTCCGTGCCCTATACCATGCTGGATATGGTGGCCCGCAGTATGGAGCGCTTCGGCGACAAGCGCGCGAAAGAGCCCGCCTTTACGCACTACGGCGTCTCGAAGCTCAATTTTGATTTCACGCTGGATATCAAACGCGCGCAGCAGGAGCTGGGCTACACGCCGATTGTGACGCTCGATGAGGGCATCAGACGCACGGCGTTCTGGCTAAAAGATCACGGCAAGCTGCACCGCTAAGGGACTCAAAACGGCCCGGACCTGATTTCGGAAACCCGCTGGCCGTTTTTATTGATATAAAACCACTCACCGCCGCCCAGCGCCGTATGTTCGCCCTCGCGCTGCGGCTTGCAGCCGTTACAGACCAGCGCTTTACCCTCCTGAAACTGCCAGGCGTAATCAAACTGCGGCGCAATATGGTTGCGGAACGAATCGTCCCAGTAACCCACTTTGCCATTCTGCCGGGCGCGCACTAGCCCTTCGACAAACCAGTCCGGCCCGTTATCGAAATGCACTACCGGCAGATAGCGATCCGGCGCGCGAACATAGTAATCGGCATCCGGCAGCCCGGCCTGGCGGGTGTAGTCATATAAGCCAACCCACGACATGCCATCCACATCCTGGCTCTTTTCGAACAGCTCCGGCAGGAACAGCAGCTTGCCCTCCTGCAGGGTGGCGCAGTTGGCGAGGGTCTCGACGTTGTCGGTTTTTTTATCCCAGTAAGCACAGCTAAAGGGCGGTGTCGGCGCACTGTGAGCGGCAAAAGCCGTCATCAGCAGCGCGCCGGTAAGGATGCGTAAACCCATCTCCATTGACCTCGTCATAAGCCGGTCGGCAGAGATCACTCTGCCTGACCATATTTTTCCAGTAAAGCCTCGGCGATCGCTAAGCTTTCGGCGTCAGCTACGCCGTCCCACTTCGCCGGGCGAAAATGCATTTGAAATGCCATGATGACCCGCTTTTGTTGCAGCGGTGTCATATACGATTTGACGTCATACCCGTAACGCGCCAGCAGGTCGAGCAGTGCCGCGTTGCTGACCCGCGTGTACTCCGCGCGGCCATTGAGGTAAAAAGCCACCCGCGCCGGATCGGGCCAGGCGCCAATCCCCTGCGCGGCTAGCACCTGCCAGGGAAACTGCGGGCCGGGATCGTCTTTGCGCTGCGGGGCGATGTCCGCATGCGCCACCACATTCTGCGGCGGGATGTTGTAACGCGCGACGATATCTTTTACCAGCGGAATCAACGCATTGATTTGTGCCTGCGCAAAAGGAACGAAGGTTTTGCCGCCCGACGTCTTCTCCCAGCCGCGGTTTTCCAGCTCAATGCCGATTGAAGTGTCGTTAATGCGCGTCGAGCCACGCCAGAAGCTGGCCCCCGCATGCCACGCCAGTTTCTGCTCCGGCACCAGCTGCCAGATGCGCGGTTTGCCCTTATCGCGCGGCGGATTGGCCGGGATTAAGTAGTGCGAACTGACATCTTTGCCGAGCAGTGTAGTCAACGAGACATCAAAATCATCTGCCGTATAATGGATCACCAGCACCTTGATGCGGGGATAAGCCGCTTGCGCCTGATAACGGGTCACCAGTTGATAGCCAGGTTTCTCAATAACGCCTTTGTTGTCATCTTTTTTATCGCTGGCACAGCCTGCCAGTATCAGCGCCAGTAGCACTATTCCCCACGTTTTCATGCTTCTCCTTTTAACCATCAATGCGTTACCAGACACATTATGAGAGCAATACACTATTCTTGAAAGGTTGCGACTTCTGAACAGAAATAAGGAAATCATTATGCGCTATTCAGTTTTAACTCTTGTTATGCCGTGCGCGCTGCTGTTAAGCGCTTGTACCACCGTTGAGCCCGCTTTCAAAGATACCGGCGCACGCGTCGGTGCCTGCGTTGAAGGCGGCCCAGACAGTGTGGCACAGCAATTCTATGACTACCGCATTGAACATCCGGGCGCGAATTGGTCCTCGCTGCGTCCTTACCTGAGTGACGACCTGAGCAAAATGCTTACTGCCGCCAGCCGCGACGCGCGCAATAACGTGCTGCTGAAGGGCGACCCCTTCTCCAGCCGTAACCTGGCACCAGAGAAAGCGGATGTCGCCAGCGCTTCTACCATCCCTAACAGCGACGCGCGCAATATCCCGCTGCGCGTGACCTTAACCAAAGGCGATCAGCGCTGGCAGGACGAGGTGCTGATGATCCGCGAAGGTCAGTGCTGGGCGGTTGATGATGTGCGCTACCTCGGCGGCACGGTGCATGCCCCGGCCGGCACGCTGCGCCAGTCGGTTGAACACCGGTAAGTATTGACTAAACCCATCAATAACCCCCGTAAAATGTCTGGCATTCTGTGAGGAATGCCGACATTTATGCCTGGTTCCCACGTCGACCAGTGTTATGTGCTAACTTTATGTAGAAACCTGGTTTATTTTTAAGTTTTAACGCACAAATATTGCATAACTATTCTGTCAACGTTACTATTTGCGGCCTCAATTGCTATCAGACTGCTTCGATGAGTATTAAATTAAACAGCATCAATTGCTTCTACGGCGCACACCAGGCGCTGTTCGATATCACACTGGAGTGCCCGCAGGGTGAAACGCTGGTGCTGCTCGGCCCAAGCGGCGCGGGGAAAAGTTCGCTGCTGCGCGTGCTGAACCTGCTCGAAATGCCGCGCTCTGGCCAGCTGACCATCGCAGGCAATCATTTCGATTTCGCCAAAACCCCTTCTGATAAAGCGATTCGCGAATTGCGCCAGAATGTGGGCATGGTGTTCCAGCAATATAATCTTTGGCCGCACCTCACCGTGCAGCAGAACCTGATTGAAGCGCCGTGCCGCGTGCTCGGATTACGCAAAGATGAGGCGCTGGCGCGCGCCGAGAAGCTGCTCGAGCGTTTACGCCTGAAGCCCTACAGCGATCGCTATCCGCTGCACCTTTCCGGCGGCCAGCAGCAACGCGTGGCGATTGCCCGCGCGCTGATGATGGAGCCGCAGGTGCTGCTGTTTGATGAGCCAACCGCCGCGCTCGATCCAGAGATCACCGCACAGATCGTCAGCATCATTCGCGAGCTGTCGCAAACCGGTATTACGCAAGTTATCGTGACCCACGAAGTGGAAGTGGCGCGCAAGACGGCCAGTCGCGTGGTGTATATGGAAAATGGTCACATTGTTGAGCAAGGGGATGCGGGCTGCTTTGCCGCGCCGCAGACCGACGCGTTTAAATACTACCTATCTCACTGAAGACTCGGGAATAATGACAATGAAAAAATTACTGATCGCCGCACTTGTTGCCAGCATCAGCCTTAGCGCTACAGCAGCCCAGACCATCCGTTTCGCCACCGAAGCGAGCTACCCTCCGTTTGAATCGACCGACGCCAATAACAAAATCGTCGGTTTCGATGTCGATCTGGCGAACGCCCTGTGTAAAGAGATCGACGCCACCTGTACTTTCACCAACCAGGCTTTTGACAGCCTGATCCCAAGCCTGAAATTCCGCCGCTTCGACGCGGTAATGGCCGGGATGGATATCACGCCGGAGCGTGAAAAACAGGTGCTGTTCACCACCCCGTATTACGACAACTCTGCGCTCTTCGTCGGCCAGAAGGGTAAATTCACCGGCATCGACCAGCTGAAAGGCAAGCGTGTCGGCGTGCAGAACGGCACCACGCACCAGAAATTCATCACCGATAAGCACCCGGAAATCACCACCGTGCCTTACGACAGCTACCAGAACGCGCGTCTGGATCTGCAAAATGGCCGTATTGATGCCGTGTTCGGCGACACGGCGGTAGTGACAGAGTGGCTGAAGTCTGACGCTAAACTGGCCGCCGTTGGCGATAAAGTGACCGACAAAGATTACTTCGGCACCGGCCTCGGTATCGCGGTACGCCAGGGTAACACCGAGCTGCAGCAGAAATTTAACGCCGCGCTGGAAAAAGTGAAGAAAGATGGGACTTACCAGACCATCTACAGCAAATGGTTCCAGAAGTAATACTGAATGAATGAAATGTTTCCATTAGCAAGCGCCGCCGGGATGACCGTCGGCCTTGCCGTCTGCGCGCTGATCATCGGCCTGGTGCTGGCGATGATCTTTGCCGTCTGGGAGTCGGTCAAATGGCGACCGATTGCCTGGATCGGCACCGCGCTGGTGACGATTTTACGCGGCCTGCCAGAGATTCTGGTGGTGCTGTTTATCTATTTCGGCGCCTCACAGCTGCTGCTGCTGCTGTCGGACGGCTTTACCCTCAACCTCGGCATTGTGCAGATCCCGGTACAGATGCAGATTGAGAATTTCGACGTCAGCCCGTTCCTCTGCGGCGTGATTGCCCTCTCCCTGCTCTACGCGGCTTATGCCTCGCAAACCCTGCGCGGTGCGTTAAAAGCGGTGCCGGAGGGACAGCGCGAGTCAGGCCAGGCGCTGGGCTTATCGAAAGGGGCGATTTTCTTTCGCCTGGTGATGCCGCAGATGTGGCGTCACGCGCTGCCGGGGCTGGGTAATCAGTGGCTGGTGCTGCTGAAAGATACCGCGCTGGTGTCGCTGATAAGCGTTAACGATCTGATGCTGCAAACCAAAAGTATTGCCACCCGCACCCAGGAGCCGTTTACCTGGTATATCGTGGCGGCGGCGATCTATCTGGTGATCACCCTGCTCAGCCAGTGGGTGCTGAAACGCATCGATCTGCGCGCGACGCGCTTTGAACGGAGGCCGGGATAATGCTTGAGTTTATGCCCGAGCTGTTCAAGGGGCTGCATACCAGCCTGACGCTGACGGTAGCCTCGCTGATTGTCGCGCTGGTGCTTTCACTGCTCTTCACTATCGTGCTGACGCTGAAAACGCCGGTGCTGACGCAGATTGTCCGCGCCTATATCACGCTCTTTACCGGCACGCCGCTGCTGGTGCAGATCTTCCTGATCTACTACGGGCCGGGGCAGTTCCCGTCATTGCAGAACTATCCGGCGATCTGGCGTCTGCTCTCTGAGCCGTGGCTCTGCGCGCTTATTGCGCTGTCACTTAACAGCGCGGCCTATACCACCCAGCTCTTCTACGGTGCTATCCGCGCCATTCCGGATGGGCAGTGGCAATCCTGCGGCGCGCTGGGGATGAGTAAGAAAGATACGCTGGCGATCCTGCTGCCCTACGCCTTTAAACGTGCGCTCTCCTCCTACTCGAACGAAGTGGTGCTGGTATTTAAAAGTACCTCGCTGGCCTACACCATTACCTTGATGGAAGTGATGGGTCACGGGCAACTACTGTATGGACGCACCTACGATGTGACGGTGTTTGGCGCAGCCGGTTTAATTTATCTGGTGGTTAATGGCCTGCTGACGCTGATGATGCGCCTGATTGAACGCAAAGCGCTGGCCTTTGAGCGGCGCAACTAAAATGCATAGGTAATCTGTAGAGGCGAGCTAATGACCCCATTACTCGCCTTTATTTTTATCTTCAATAAAATAAATAAGCATTATAGTTGCATATAAATTCATACACTGGCATTGTTAATCCCATGCCTCCGGGTACAACAATAAGATAGACAGACAGGAGTTTACTGATGAAAAAAATGATACTGGCCGCCCTTCTCGCTACCGTTTCCGCAGGGAGCTTTGCGGCCGATAAGATCAGCTTCGGCGTATCGGCGACCTATCCCCCGTTTGAATCCCTGGATGCGGGCAATAAGATTGTCGGCTTCGATATCGATCTGGCGAATGCGCTCTGTAAGCAGATGCAGGCCAACTGCACCTTTACCAATCACGCCTTCGACAGCCTGATCCCGGCGCTGAAATTTAAGAAGTATGACGCGGTGATCTCCGGGATGGACATTACTCCGGAGCGTAGCAAACAGGTGGCGTTTACCGACCCCTACTACGCCAACTCCGCGCTGGTGATCGCCAAAAAAGATGCCTTTAAATCCTTCGACGATCTGAAGGGCAAACGCATCGGTATGGAAAATGGCACCACCCATCAAAAATATTTGCAGGATAAGCACCCGGAAGTGACCACCGTGGCGTATGACAGCTACCAGAATGCGATTATCGACCTGAAAAATGGCCGTATCGACGGGGTGTTTGGTGATACCGCGGTGGTGAATGAGTGGCTGAAAACCAACCCGCAGCTGGGTGTGGCCACGCCGAAAGTGACCGATCCGCAATATTTCGGCACCGGTCTTGGCATTGCCGTGCGCCCGGATAACAAAGCGCTGCTTGAGAAGCTGAATGCTGCGCTGAAAGCGATTAAAGCCGACGGCACCTACCAGAAAATCAGCGACCAGTGGTTCCCGCAGTAAGCCGTTCTTTGTAGGCCGGATAAGGCGCCAGCCGCCATCCGGCAATGAACTCCGCACCAATGCCCGATGGCGCGCTTTTGTAGGCCGGATAAGGCGCAACCGCCATCCGGCAATTACATCCCACACCAATACCAAATGGCGCGCTTTTGTAGGTCGGATAAGGCGTAGCCGCCATCCGGCAATGAACTCCGCACCAATGCCCGATGGCGCTGCGCTTATCGGGCCTACGGGTTTCGCATTTAACGCCGTGCGCCCGAGGTGGCGACCGGCGTTTCGACGCGCTCCATCGCTATCGGGATGCTTTTATACGCCGGGATGCCGCTTTTGGTGTCGTGGCTGTCCAGCGGCACCAGAATATTGGCCTCCGGGTAATAGGCCCCCACCGAGCCGGGTGCCATATCGATCACCACAACCGTCAGGTTATCCATCCGTCGCGAGGTGGGGTTCCCTTCGGGATCGAGCGCCACCACATTCACCTGATCGCCGACGCGCAACTCGCGTCGCTCCGCCTCATCGGCATTGATAAACAGCACGTCCCGCCGCCCGGTCACGCCGCGATAACGGTCATTCAGCCCGTAAAGCGTGGTGTTGTACTGATCGTGGCTGCGTAAGGTAGTAAGCACAAGGTCGTGGCACTTGAGCGAGCGCGGATCCTCATTAATCCCCTGCATCACTTTAAACTCGGCAAAGCCCGACGGTGTATTCCACTCCCGCTCCGAGGCGGCATTACGCAGGCGGAAGCCGCCCGGTTGTTTGACCCGTTCATTAAAATTAGCAAACGCCGGGAAGACCGCTTCGATGGCATCGCGAATATTGCTGTAATCATTCACCATCCTGTCCCAGTTCACCACCGTCTGCGGCAGCGTCGCTTTCGCAAGGGCCGCCACCAGCGCCGGTTCCGACTTCAGATGTGGAGAAGCCGGGTTTAACGAGCCGCGCGAGGCGTGCACCATCGACATTGAATCCTCCACCGTCACGCTCTGCGCCCCGGATAACTGCTCATCGGTTTCGGTCCGCCCAATCACCGGGAAGAGGTAGTTGTGTTTGCCGAGCAGCAGATGGGAGCGGTTCAGTTTGGTCGCCATATGCACCACCAGATCGAGCTTGCGCATCGCCGGGAAGGTGACTTGCGGATCGGAGATCGCTTCAGCCAGATTACCGCCCAGACAGAGCAGCGCATTCACTTTGCCGTCGCGCATCGCCTGAATCGCCGCCACTGCACCATGCCCATGCTCACGCGGCGGTTTAAAACCAAACACCCGTTCGAGGTTATCGAGAAACCCGGCAGAGGGAATTTCAGTGATGCCAACGGTGCGGTCGCCCTGCACATTGGAGTGGCCGCGCAGTGGGCAGATGCCCGCCCCTTTTTTGCCAATATTGCCGCGCAGCAGCAGCAGGTTGGCAATCTGCTGCACGTTTTGCGTGCCGTACTGATGCTGGGTGATGCCCATGCCGTAGCAGATAATGGTGCGTTCAGACTTGGCGTAAAGCCGGGCGATATTCTGGATCTCCTCGCGCTCCATACCGGAGACTTTCAGGATATGGTCCCAGTCGGTGGCGTCGAGATCGGCTTTCAGCTCCGCAAAACCCTGCGTGTGCTGGCGAATAAACACCTCGTCGATTACGCCCGGTTCGCCGTTCGCCAGCGCCTGCTCGTGCATCGACAGCAGAATCTTCATTACGCCTTTTAGCATTGCCGCATCGCCGCCGACGCGCACTTTGTAGTAGGTCGAGGCGAGTTTGGTTGAGCTAAGAGCCAGCATCTCTATCGGGCTTTGCGGTGAGGTAAAACGCTCAAGGCCGCGCTCGCGCAGCGGGTTGATGGCGACGATGGTGGCACCGCGTTTTGAGACTTCCCGCAGCGTCCCGAGCATGCGCGGATGGTTAGTGCCAGGGTTATGACCGATGCAAAGCACCAGGTCGCAGTGGTCAAAATCCTCCAGTTCGACGGTGCCTTTGCCGACGCCAATCGACTCCGGCAGCCCGACGCTGGTAGGCTCATGACACATATTTGAGCAGTCCGGGAAGTTGTTGGTGCCATATTCGCGGGCAAAGAGTTGCCAGAGGAACGCTGCTTCGTTGGAAGCGCGACCGGAAGTATAAAACTCCACGCTATTTGGGTCGTCATAGCTTTGCAGCAGCGCACCAATCTCCTGAAACGCGGTCTCCCACTCAATCGCCTGATAGGTATCGCTCTCAGCATCATATTTCATCGGGTGGGTTAAGCGCCCCTCGCCTTCCAGCTCAAAAGCATTGCGCTGCCACAGTTCGCTGACGGTGTGCGCCGCGAAAAATTCCGGCGTCGCGCGCTTGCTGGTCGCCTCCCACGAGACGGCTTTAGCACCGTTTTCACAAAATTCGAATGAGGAGGTGTGCTGCGGATCTGGCCACGCGCAGCCGGGGCAGTCAAAGCCCTGCGGCTGGTTTACTTTAAATAGTGCAATCACATCCTGCTTGACGGACATCTGCCCACGCAGCGCATCGGCCACCGCTTTTAACGCGCCCCAGCCACCTGCCGAGCCGCCGTATGGCGCGATCCCTACCGTTGATTGTTTCTGCTCTTTCATATTGCCCCACACTGTTCGCGTCTCTTTTGGCTTAAGCCTGGTACAAAAAACGCGCCTGTGGGGCAAAAAAGTCAGTATTTCGTCGCGCCAAATGGCGTTTAAGCGGGAGAATTAACGCCTGATAAGCAGGGTAAGCACTTCGTAATGGGCAGTATGGGGAAACATATCAAACAGTTGCACGCGCGCAACGCGGTAATCCGCCAGTGCGGCGAAATCCTTCGCCATCGTCTGCGCATTACAGCTGGAGTAGATGATCCACGGCGGCGCCATGCGGCTCAGGTAGTCACACAGCTCTGCGCCAATGCCGCGGCGCGGCGGGTTGACCAGCACCAGATCCGGCACCGACTCCTGCGCGGTGGCGAAACGGGTTGAATCGAGCGCCTGGAAGTGAAGATTGTGCAGACCCAGCGCCTCGGCGGATTGCGTTGCACAGGCGATCGCTTCCGGCGCGATCTCAATCCCGGTCAGCTTCATCTCCGGCGTTGCGCAGTGCAGCCCAAAGCCGCCAACGCCGCAGAAGAGATCCCACATATGGTTAACCTGAACCTGGCGCACCCAGTCCCGCGCCGTGGCGTAGAGCTGGCTGGCGACCGCAGGGTTGGTCTGGAAAAAGCTCTGCGGACGAATAGCGAGCGGCACGCCGTTGAAGTTCTCCGCCAGCGCCTGCTGGTCGGTAAGAAAGATCTCCCTCTCCCCTTCCATGATCGCCATATGCACCGGCTGAATATTTACCGAGATCACCTTTAGCTGCGGCAACTGAGCCTGTAACGCTGGCAGCGCGGCGCGCAGCTGCTCAACTTTCGCCTCTGAGCGCAGTACAAAGCGCAGCATCATGCCGCCGTCGAGCTGGCTCTCGGTCAATAAAAGGTATTTCAGTTCGCCGCGTTTGCGCGCCACGTTATAGGGCGTTAACCCGGCGCGGGCGATAAAGGGTTTCAGAGCGGCAAATACCGGCGCGAAGGTCTCCGGGTAGAGCGGGCAGGCGGTGAGGTCTTCCGGCGTCCCGTCGCGGTGCAGCATGCCGAGCAGCGGTTTTTCAACGCTGCCGCTGACCACCATTTTGGCTTTATTACGAAAGCCCTGCTCCGGGCCGCTCACCGGCTCGCACCATGACTCCACCGCAAAGGGGGCGAGCAATGCGCGTAGATGATCCATCCTGGCGGAGAGTTGCAACGGGAGCGGCTGGTCGATCCACTCACAGGAGCGGCAGCGACCGGCGTCGAAGAGAGCGCACTGCATAGATAAAGCCTTTCAATTTGCGGGGGCGGGATTGTACCACCGTTATTGCAGGCGGAAAAAGCGTCGGCTCGGCGTCGGTACAAAGAGCAGGAACAGCACCAGCAGATCGGGGAGCTTTTGCATTATCAGGGAGTGGAAGATCTCACGGCGCGAACTGCCGGCGATGCTGAAGAGTTCCGGGTAACCATAGCCCAGTGATGCGGCCCACAGGTAGGCGGTCGAGGTGAGTTGCGTTACCAGATAGAGCCAGCGCGCCCAGCGCCGCCCCTTTATCACCGAGAAGGCGCAGAGGATCTCGACAAAGACCAGCATCAGGCTGCCAAGGAAGATCAGCGTCAGGCTCCAGGTCTGGGCGCTGCGGTGCACGAAGTCGAGCAGCCCGCGCCAGCCGAGCAGGTTCATGATCATCAGCACGTCGACACAGCGAATGGTAATGATGGCGATAGCCGCCACCTGAACCAGCGCCGGTATATTTGGCGTCGCGTGGTGCGTGGTTTTGTTGAAGAACCCCAATTCCATGATTTCCCTGTGAAAAATGCCGCGCAAGCGCGGCATCAACGACACAATTTCCAGATTCTAATGAGTTCAGCCCTGTCTTGCACGCTGGATATCACGCTGGCGCTGTTTTTCCGCTCTCGCCATCAGGAACCAGGCGATAAGACCGACAATCCCCACCACGCCGAGAATAATCGATGCCAGCGCGTTGATCTCCGGGTTAACCCCCATGCGCACGCTGGAGAAGACCAGCATCGGCAGCGTAGTGGCACCAGGACCGGAGACAAAACTGGCGATCACCAGGTCATCCAGTGACAGGGTAAAGGCCAGCAGCCAGCCGGAGACAATCGCCGGCATGATCATCGGCAGCGTAATCACAAAGAAGACCTTCAGCGGCGTTGCGCCAAGATCCATCGCCGCCTCTTCAATCGAACGATCCAGCTCGCGCAGCCGCGAGGAGATCACCACCGCCACATAAGCGGTACAGAAAGTCACGTGCGCCAGCCAGATGGTGAGCATGCCGCGATCCGCTGGCCAGCCGATGGCGTGCGCCAGCGCGACAAACAGCAGCAGCAGCGACAGGCCGGTGATCACATCCGGCATTACCAGCGGCGCGGTGATCATAAAGGCGAAGCCGTTCGCGCCGCGAAAGCGCCCAAAGCGCACCATCACTACTGCCGCAATGGTGCCTAAAATCACCGCCATCGTCGCCGCGCAGGCGGCAATCGTCAGGCTTAAGCCTACCGCGCTCATCATCGCGTCATCGTGGAACAACTCGCTATACCAGCGCGTTGACCACCCTGCCCACACCGTCACCAGTTTTGAGCTGTTAAAAGAGTAGACCACCAGCATCAACATGGGGGCATAAAGGAAGGTGAAACCTATCACCAGGATCAGGATGCGCCAGGGCGAGCGCACTACCGGTAAATTGCTCATGCCTTCTCCCCCGTCTGTTTCTGCTGATGCTTGTGGAACCACATGATCGGCACAATCAACAGCAGCAGCATGATCACCGCCACCGCCGAGGCCACCGGCCAGTCGCGGTTATTAAAGAACTCCTGCCACAGCACGCGGCCAATCATAATGCTGTCCGGCCCGCCGAGCAGTTCCGGGATCACGAACTCACCGACCGCCGGAATAAACACCAACATCGAACCGGCGATAATTCCCCCTTTGGTCAGCGGCACAATCACGCTGAAGAAGGTTTTCAGCGGACGCGCGCCAAGGTCGAGGGAGGCTTCCACCAGCGAGTAGTCAATACGCGTCAGCGCGGTGTAGATCGGCAGCACCATAAAGGGCAGATAGGCATAGACAATGCCGATGTAGACCGCGAGATTGGTGTGCAGAATGGTCAGCGGCTGATCGATAACCCCCAGCCAGAGCAGAAAGTTGTTCAGCACGCCGTTGTTTTTCAGGATCCCCATCCAGGCGTAGACGCGGATCAGAAACGAGGTCCACGACGGCAAAATCACCAGCAGCAGCAGAATATTGCGCGTCGACGGCTTACTGTGCGCCACTGCCCACGCCAGCGGATAGCCGAGAAGCAAGCAGCAGATGGTCGAGATACCCGCCACCTGCAACGACTGCAAATAGGCTTCGATATAGAGCGGATCGTCGGTCAGTTGCAGGAAGTTGCCGAGATTAAGCGTAATCGTCAGTTGCCCATCGGCCCACTCCAGCAGATCGGTATAGGGCGGGATTTGACGCGCCATTTCTGCGAGGCTGATTTTGAAGACGATCAAAAACGGCAGCAGAAACAGCAGCGTCAGCCAGATATAGGGCAGCGCAACCACCAGCTTGCGCCCGTGGCGCATTTGCAGGCGCGCCAGCCACAGCTTTACACCGCCCGGTTTTGTTACGCGGGCCGGTGGCTCGAGTGTACTCATCGCCGCTCCTTAAACCGTCAGAACCACACAACTGTCGGCATCCCAGCAGAGACGCACTTCATCGCCCCATGTTGGCGCGCCTTTGCGGTAGCGATGCGCGTTTTGCAGCTGGGCGCTGATCATCTGCCCGCTCTGCAACCGCACATGATAAATAGAGAGATCGCCAAGGTAGGCGATATGCACCACTTCGCCGACGGCAAAGTTGTAGCCATCGGCCGGCGGATCGTCGCACAGCATGATCTTCTCCGGGCGCAGCGCCACGTAGACCGGCACGTTATCCACCACCGACGCATCCGGGTCGACTTTCAGCGGATGCACCAGCCCCGGCGACTCAATTACCAGGCCATCTTCCTGACGATCCTTTAGCAATCCTTCGAAGACATTAACCGAGCCGATAAACTCGGCGCTGTAGCGGGTGGTCGGATGCTCGTAAATCTCTTCCGGCTCGCCAATCTGCACAAACTTGCCGCGATTCATGATGGCGATACGCCCGGCCATGGTCATTGCCTCTTCCTGATCGTGGGTCACCATCACACAGGTGACGCCGACGCGCTCAAGAATATCGACCACTTCCAGCTGCATGCGGTCGCGCAGCTTTTTATCCAGCGCGCCCATTGGTTCATCAAGCAGCAGCAGTTTTGGCCGCTTGGCGAGGCTGCGCGCCAGCGCCACGCGCTGACGCTGACCGCCAGAGAGCTGGTGCGGCTTGCGTTTAGCAAATTCACTCATGTGCACCAGGTGCAGCATTTCGGCGACGCGGCTGGCGATCTCAGCTTTTGGCAGCTTGTCCTGCTTGAGGCCAAAAGCGATATTCTGCTCAACGGTCATGTGCGGGAAGAGCGCGTAGGACTGGAACATCATATTGATCGGGCGCAGGTAGGGCGGCACGTGGGCGAGGTCGACGCCGTCGAGCATAATCTGCCCGTGAGTCGGCTGTTCAAAGCCTGCCAGCATGCGCAGCAGCGTCGATTTACCGCAGCCCGATGCGCCGAGCAGGGCAAAGATTTCGCCTTTATAGATAGTCAGGCTGACATCATCCACGGCGTGCTGGCCGTCGAAGGATTTGGTCAGGTTACGGATCTCCAGCAGCGGCGTCAGAACCTTGCGGCTCTTCGCCTGCGGGCGGGGAATAGCGTCATTCACTACGGTGCTCTCCGGCATAAGCATCACCCTGCTTCAACAGGTTGTCGTACAGATGACGGGACAGCAGGTGCGCCCGCTGTCCCGTTTTGGGGCGGCTGCACCGGCGCGGTGCAGCGCTTTCACCAGTCAGGTGATTGATTTATTTGCCGCTTTTGACTTTCGTCCAGGCGCGGGTACGTACGCGGTCGATTTTCGGCTCCTGCACTTTCAGCGTGAAGAGCTTGGCGAAGACATCCGGCGGCGGGAAGATTGCCGGGTTGTTACGCACCTCTTCGCTGATCAGCGGCACAGAGGCTTTGTTACCGTTCGCGTAGTAGACGTGGTCGCTGATGTGCGCCATCACGTCCGGACGCATCAGATAGTTAAGGAACTGGTAGGCTTCATCGGTGTTTTTGGCATCTTTCGGCATGGCGAAGACGTCAAAGAAGGCCAGCGCCCCTTCCTTCGGAATGATGTAGTTGATGTTAACGCCGTTCTTCGCCTCTTTCGCGCGGTTAGCCGCCTGCCAGACGTCGCCCGCCCAGCCGATGGCTACGCAGATGTCGCCGTTAGCGAGATCGTTAATGTATTGCGAAGAGTGGAAGTAGCGGATGTTCGGACGCAGCTTCAGCAGCAGATCTGTCGCCGGGCCGGTGTAATCATCCGCTTTGGTGCTGTTGGGATCTTTGCCGAGGTAGTTCAGCACGGTGGCGAAAATCTCTTCCGGCGCATCAAGGAAGGAGACGCCGCAGCTCTTCAGCTTCTCAAGGTTTTCCGGCTTCAGCACCACATCCCAGCTATCGATCGGCACATCTTTGCCGAGCACCGCTTTGACTTTATCGACGTTATAACCAATACCGGTGGTCGCCCACAGGTAGGGGAAAGCGTATTTGTTATCCGGGTCGTGCTTCGCGACCATCTTCAACACTTCCGGATCGAGGTTTTTCCAGTTCGGCAGCTTGCTCTTATCGAGCGGCTGGAAGACGCCCGCCGAGAGCTGGCGCTCAAGGAAACTGGCGGACGGCACGACGAGATCAAACCCGGTGCTGCCGGCCATTAATTTACCTTCCAGCACTTCGTTGGAGTCGAAGACGTCGTAAACCACTTTAATGCCGGTCTCTTTCTCAAAATTTGCGACGGTGTCCGGCGCAATATAGTCAGACCAGTTGTACACATGCAGCGTCTTTTGCCCGGCGGCGAGCGTGCCGGCAGAGAGAGCCATTAACGCACCCGCAACAACACCCGATACCCATTTTTTTCTTGAGGCACTCATATCTCATTCCTTCTGGAAAGCTCGTTAAGCTACGAACTAAATCTACGCTTTCTGGGATATGCAAGATTCATGCATAGTTTGTCACTCTGCTCTGCGCCGGAGAACAAAATCGCTCCGGCAGACGCCGCATGCTTTTTAAAGCAGCGCAAGAATAACTGTAGCCAGGGTTTGAGGCTATAGGGCAGATAAAAAACCGCCTTTTATCAATTTTTTATGCAATAAGTCTCTATGGGATAAGCCAGAAGGCGAGGAATGATGGTGAATCATTCTTTAAAGAAAGGTTAAAAGCAGAATAAAAAATGTGGCAGCGCAACCCCCGTGGTAGTGGCTGCGCTAATTGATGCGGGAATCAGTGGAGAAAATTGTTCGGCTCTTCGTCGCCGGAAAGCGAATCTTCCTCGCCTGGCGTGAAAAGCAGCTGGTGTGCGTTGGCTTCCATAATCACCATCGAGACCTGCTCTTCGCTCTGGCGCATAAACCACGCGAACTGCTCAAAGGCGACGCCGGGGCCGATGCTGAGCGTCTGACACACCACCAGTTTCGGCAGATTATCATCCTGCATATCGAGGAACGCTTTAACCGTCAGCGAGCTGGCGTTGATCGCTGAAAGATCTGCCGCCAGCGCCAGCAGCGCAGAGGGTTTCACTTCCGCCATGGCGGTAAAGAGCAGAACATCATTGACCAGGTCGACTTTTGCATCGAACACGCCGTCAAAATTCTGCATATGTGGCAGGTGCAGCGCCTGGCAGGTGTCGCACTCAAAGAAGTTAATGCTGAGTTGATCAAGCCATTGGCGAAGCGTGTCCAGACCGGGGACGACCAGTGAATCCATAGAAAACGTGCTCTGTTGGGAAAAAAATTGCCCATAGCTTACGCAAAAAGCCGTGGGCGCACCATGCTCAGGCAGGAAAATCCTCTTAGCCGCCGGTTTTCAGGCAGAATCCCGGCATCGCCTGGCGCTCGATCCAGTGGATCATTCGCCCGGCAATATCCAGCCCGGTGGCTTTTTCGATCCCTTCAAGCCCCGGCGAGGCGTTGACTTCCATTACCAGCGGGCCGCGGTTGGCGCGCAAAATATCGACCCCGGCGACATCCAGCCCGAGGGTCTGCGCCGCTGCCAGCGCGATCTCCCGCTCGCGCGGCGTGATCTCGACCACGGTCGCCTGCCCGCCGCGGTGCAAATTGGAGCGGAAATCCCCTGCTTTCGCCCGCCGCTCAATTGCTGCCACCACTTCGTTGCCGATCACCAGGCAGCGGATGTCGCACCCTTTCGCTTCCGCAATAAACTCCTGCACCAGAATATGGGCGTTGAGGCCGCGAAAGGCGTCAATCACGCTCTCTGCCGCCTGGCGTGTCTCCGCCAGCACCACGCCGATCCCCTGCGTCCCTTCCACCAGCTTCACCACCAGCGGCGCGCCGCCGACCATATCGATCAGATCGCTGGTGTCGTCGGGCGAGTGGGCAATGCCGGTAACCGGCAGATCGATCCCCTGGCGCGCCAGTAGTTGCAGGGAGCGCAGCTTGTCGCGGGCGCGGGTGATGGCGACCGATTCGTTGAGCGGATAGCTGCCGAGGATCTCAAACTGGCGCAGCGCGGCGGTGCCATAAAAGGTGATGGCCGAGCCGATGCGCGGGATAACCGCATCATAATGGGGAAGCTGGCGGCCTTTATAGTGAATCGAGGAGGCGGCCGGGGTGATGTTCATATAACAGGAGAGCGGATCGAAGATCTCAATCTGGTGCCCGCGCTGCACAGCGGCTTCACGCAGGCGTTTACAGGAGTAAAGCGTTCCATCCCGGGATAATACGGCTATTTTCACCCTGCACCTCGCGCAGAAGACCAGTTAAAAGCCTGCGTATCATACACGCAGCACGGGGCAGGATGAACGGGTATTAGCGCGTTGCCCAGCCCTGTTTATGCAAATAGTCGAGAATAAACGGACGGCTCTCTTTAATGATGGTGCGACGGATATGATCGCTCCAGTTATCGCGGCGCTTATTGCTGTCGCGCGTCATATAGTAGTGCTCCAGCTCCGCGTCGTACTCCGCCAGTTTCTCTTTATCGAGCGGCTGATAGTGGTTTTCATGCACCAGCATTGAAGCCGGCATACGCGGTTTGATGTCCGGGTTATCGGCAGGCCAGCCGAGGCAGAGACCAAACAGCGGCAGCACCTGCTTCGGAATACGCAGCAGTTCGCCGACCGCTTCGATATTGTTACGGATGCCGCCAATATAGACGCCGCCAAGCCCCAGCGACTCCGCGGCGGTAAAGGCGTTTTGCCCCATGATTGCTGTATCGACCACGCCGAGCAGCAGTTGCTCCGCGAGACCCGGTTTTGCTTCCGGGCAGATCTCAAAGTTGCGGTGAAAATCGGCGCAGAAGATCCAGAACTCGGTCGCCTGCGCGATATGCGGCTGTCCGCCCGCTAACGTCACCAGCTGTTCGCGCATGGCAGGATCGGTGATGCGGATAATGGAGCTGCACTGCAAAAAGCTGGAGGTCGATGCCGCCTGTGCGCTGGCGATAATCGCCTCGCGCTGTGCGTCCGTAATCGGCTCATCGGTAAAGTGGCGAATGGAGCGATGGGCGCACAGCAATTCAATAGTAGGTGTCATGTTGAATAATCCCCCAGTTAAACAAGTCGTTCAGTATAGGCTAAGCCGCTGCGCTCGTTGTAAGCGGAAGTTGCGGAGAAGCTATCAGACGCGCCGCCGCGCGCGCGCAATCCGGTAAACGAAATCGCAGCCAAGTCCGCCGAGAGCGCACCAGAACATGGCGCTAAAGAGCCAGGCCACCTCCTGCCAGAAGGTACGTACCGGGGTAAATAAAATATGAATCAAAATATAACAAAGGGGTGCGGCGAGCAGCGCGCCCACCAGCGGCACGATGGCGCGGCGGCGACGGGAGACCAGACCGCCCAGGATGCCTGGCAGGGTAAAGAGCAGCAAACCGGTCGCCGGATCGCCAGGCGCAGGCAGTTTGCCCTGCATATTCATCACCAGAGTGAGACAAATTGCGATAAAAAGGAGTCCACAGCAGATAACGCCGAACCAACTACGCCTGTTCTTCAAACACGCCTCCTGACTTTTTCTCTATCGACGTTTACACCGTTTTAAAGAATGTCGGACGGATAAAGCGTTGCGGCAATTATTGCCTGAATGACACCCGTGCAAACAGACGATTGTCACTAGCCGTTGTTATCTAATGAGATTAAACTAACGGCCAGTTTATGTTTTGTGCGGGGTGTCTGGTGTTGCACGGCTTTAATTTATCCGCCAGCGCATAGGCAAAACACTAGCTCAAATCACCATTTCTATCAACAGCTTACAAGTAAACAAGAAGTTAGACTCCGTGAATATAAACGTCGCAGATTTGTTAAATGGGAATTACATACTGTTATTGTTTGTGGTTCTGGCGCTTGGGCTTTGCCTTGGAAAATTACGACTGGGATCTATCCAACTGGGTAATTCCATTGGCGTTTTAGTCGTTTCCCTATTATTAGGCCAGCAACATTTCAGCATTAACACCGATGCCCTGAACCTCGGCTTTATGCTGTTTATTTTCTGCGTTGGCGTTGAAGCCGGACCTAACTTTTTCTCAATTTTTTTCCGCGACGGTAAGAATTACCTGATGCTGGCGCTGGTATTAGTCGGCAGCGCGCTGTTAATTGCGCTCGGTCTCGGCAAACTCTTTGGCTGGGACATTGGCTTAACCGCCGGGATGCTCGCCGGCTCGATGACCTCGACGCCGGTTCTGGTTGGCGCGGGCGATACGCTGCGCCACTCGGGCATGGAGAGCAGCCAGCTTGCCAGCGCGCTGGACAACCTCAGCCTCGGCTACGCCTTAACGTATCTGATTGGTCTGGTGAGCCTGATCTTTGGCGCGCGCTACTTGCCGAAGTTACAGCACCAGGATTTACAGACCAGCGCCCAGCAGATCGCCCGCGAGCGCGGGCTGGATACCGATGCTCACCGCAAAGTCTACCTGCCGGTGATCCGCGCCTATCGCGTCGGGCCGGAGCTGGTGGCCTGGGCGGATGGCAAAAATCTGCGCGAGCTGGGGATCTACCGCCAGACCGGCTGCTATATCGAGCGTATTCGCCGCAACGGTATTCTCGCCAACCCGGACGGGGACGCGGTATTGCAGATGGGCGATGAGATCTCGCTGGTCGGCTACCCGGACGCTCATGCGCGCCTCGACCCAAGTTTCCGTAACGGTAAAGAGGTGTTCGACCGCGACCTGCTGGATATGCGCATCGTCACCGAAGAGGTGGTGGTGAAAAACCACAATGTGGTCGGCCGCCGCCTGGCGCAGCTGAAGCTGACCGATCACGGCTGCTTCCTTAACCGCGTGATTCGCAGCCAGATTGAAATGCCGATCGACGACAATATCGTGCTCAACAAAGGGGACGTGTTGCAGGTGAGCGGCGATGCGCGGCGCGTGAAAACCATCGCTGACCGCATCGGCTTTATCTCCATTCACAGCCAGGTGACCGACCTGCTCGCCTTCTGCGCCTTCTTTATCGTCGGCCTGATGATCGGCATGATCACCTTCCAGTTCAGCTCCTTCAGCTTCGGCGTCGGTAACGCCGCCGGTCTGCTTTTCGCCGGTATCATGCTCGGCTTCCTGCGCGCGAACCACCCGACGTTTGGTTATATTCCGCAGGGCGCGCTGATGATGGTGAAAGAGTTCGGCCTGATGGTGTTTATGGCCGGGGTCGGTTTAAGCGCCGGGAGCGGCATCGGCAACGGCCTCGGCGTTGTCGGCGGACAGATGCTTATCGCCGGCTTGCTTGTCAGCCTCGTACCAGTGTTGATCTGTTTTCTGTTTGGTGCCTATGTGCTGAAAATGAACCGCGCCCTGCTCTTCGGCGCGATGATGGGCGCGCGCACCTGCGCACCGGCAATGGAGATCATCAGCGATACCGCGCGCAGCAACATCCCCGCGCTGGGCTATGCTGGCACCTACGCCATTGCCAACGTGCTGCTTACCCTCGCCGGGACATTGATCATTATTATCTGGCCAGGGCTCGGATAACTCCGAAGCTAAGAAATATTTCGCTTATACGCAGAACTTTTTTGTGGGGTGTCAGTCATAACTAGTGCCACTGCTTTTCTTTGATGTCCCCCGATTGTGGAGCCCATCAACCCCGCCGCTTCGGTTCAAGGTTGATGGGTTTTTTGTTGCCATATCAATTAATAAATTTAATCAGTGATTTACAGCATTAACACGCTACGTTTGGTGATGGAATGTCGGCAGAATTGTAAGTTATTTACTAAGTTAAATTTGAGATACCTCTAATCCAGAAATTTACTATAGCAATCAACTCCTCTGAAATAATCACCACTAAATACTATCTACTTCTCCATAAAATACGCATTGTGAAGTGGCATTATGATTTCTTTAGATAAAAAAATGATAACTATAACCTCCGCCGTCATAAAAAATCATATTCCCAAAACATTTATAGGATCATGTTCACAAAAACAACCTACATTAAGCGCTATACTAATTTAATGTTATTCCACAAATATTCTAGGAATCCAGAATCATCTAAAATAAAATCCCATATTCCACGATAGAATTTTTAAAATTCCAACTCTCATCTAAAACATCTTCCTAAATTGAGGTTCATGTCAGAAATGGAAAACCCAAAGTTATTTATCTCTTATAGTTGGTCTAACCCAATTCATGAACAGTGGGTTATAGATTTAGCTAACGAGTTAACTGAGGCTGGCGTTCATGTCATCCTTGACAAATGGGATCTTAAAGAAGGTCATGATTCTGTGGCTTTTATGGAGAAGATGGTCACAGACCCGAACATTACTAAAGTAGCTATGATATGCGACGAAGTATATGCATCAAAGGCTGATGGTCGAGCTGGCGGTGTTGGTACTGAAACCCAAATTATTTCAAGAGAAGTTTATGAAAATCAAGAGCAAGGAAAATTTGTAGCAATTATTTCAGAAAGAGATTCTTTGGGAAAAGCTTATCTACCGACATACTATAAATCACGTATATATATTGACCTTAGTGAACCTAGTAGTTATACAGATAATTTTGAAAAATTGTTGCGTTGGATTTACGATAAACCCTTATACACCCGCCCAGAAATAGGAAATCGCCCATCATTTTTGAATGAATCAGATGGTATTTCGCTTGGTACTACAGCATTATATAAAAGAGCTATTTCGGCCGTTAAGGAAAATAAACCTTTCTTATCGGGCGCGCTGGATGAGTTCTTTAAAACGTTCATAACAAATTTTGAGAACTTTAGAATTAATGAGAAGAATGGTGAATTCGACGATCAAGTTATAGATAATATTGAAAAGTTCCTACCCTATCGGAATGAATTGATTACACTACTCACCTCCATTGCGCAATACGCATCAACGGAGGAAAATATCTTCAAAGTTCATCGTTTTTTAGAAGGGATTCTTCCATATGTTGACAGGCCGGAAAATGCAACCAGTTGGAGTGATTGGGATTTCGATAATTTCAAGTTCATTATTCATGAAATGTTCCTTTATGCGATAGCTATATTCATAAAGCATGAAAGATTCGCAGCAGTTAATATATTACTGACACAACAATATTATGCGCCCAGACTTACTGATAACAGAAATGAATCTATGGTTGATTATACACAATTTAGACAACACCCTGGCTCATTACAACATAGAAATGCCAGATTAAAATTAAACAGAATTTCTCTTAATGCTGACTTGCTTGAACAAAGAAGTAAAAATTCAGGGATCGATTTTCGTTATTTAATGCAGGCAGACTTTATTCTTTTCTTATGGTGTGATATACACAAAAAGGATTACTACAAACGTTGGTATCCAGTAACATTAGTGTATATTGGCAGGTTCAATGGCGCATTCGAAGTATTTTCAAGATCGTCCTCAAAATCTTATTTTGATAAAGTAAAATGCATTTTAGGGATAAATGATGTGTCAGAACTGAATGATGTCATGCAGAAGTATGCTAATGACAACAGTAGCCTACCTAGATGGGAGGGAGATACATTCTCTCCAAGTGTTTTGCTAGGCTTTAAGAAACTAGCTACAACACCCTGAATGGAAAAACAACTAACATGATGCGTTCTGAAATATTTCAAAACGCATTATTATCTTTATTTTTTAAAATAAATTGTAGCCATTTCTATTAATTCCCGCGCCACATTCACTCAGAAAGCAGAAAAGGTCACGTCTTTACTTATTATCTCTAAACTGCATATCGTCCCAGTTATTGATGCTTTTATACATCGCCTTTCAGAAAGTCCATTAACCACGCGATCAGATAGGCCAGTATAAAAAAACCCACAAACCCCGCCAATTTAAGCCAGCCATCCAAAATAAACAGGCTACCGAAAGAAGCAAAAGAGCAAACGCCGGTCGATACGCCTTCAACAAGGCTGGCAGACTGAAGCCCGATGAATTTACAAAACTTAGCGGGAGAAGATTGTGCAAACTTCATTCTCCATTCCTTTGCACTGGATCAGGCAGCGGCGAATATAAATCTGGTTAGGCTCCAGTTCTTTTTCGGCAAGAAAATAAAACATATACAGATTCACAGGAGAGGTTTTTAGGACGGCGACTTCAGCAACCAGGTTTTAAGATGACTCCGCATTTTTAAAATTCAGCCTCGCCGGATATTTACCATGGCCGCGCTTTTCAAAAACTCATCCTAAACCACATCGCCCACAGCATATAAACCCCGGCGATCAGGAAGAACCCTCGATAGACGTTAACAATCCCTGACTGGTTGCGCAGGTAAAACTTGAGCGGGTTGCGGTGCAGGTTGGCTGCATTATGGGTGGTGTGAAACTGCGTCATTTTCTCTGCACCTTTGCCCGCGAGTGCGATAAAAAAGCTCAGGGCCATAATCGCCATCAGCGCCATATAGCTTTTTAGCAGGATCGTCATGGCTGCGACCGTCATCGCGCTGGAGTGGTGTTTAACCAACACAACCCCCTGTTTGCTCAGTGCCATCGCGCCGATATTCAGCGCCAGATGCACCACTATGAATATCCCGAAGTATTTCGCATTGGTTTTAAAGGTGTTTTTGAGGGTGACCTTGAATACCCACGCAAAAAGCGCCGCCGTCGACGCTAACCACATGACTGTGTTGATAATCATCCCTTCCCTGCCTGCATCACGTTGCTTAAGTCATAAAAAAGGGCCGTAGCGGCCCGGGAAGCGGGTATCCTGCCATCAATCGCGCAGCGTGTTAAAAACTTTTTCGTCTACGCCTCTGTCACGGCATAGCAACATTCCCTCGTGTGAGGTTCGGCTGAGACTGAAGTGTTGGCCATCAAAGTAGAGCCCGAAGCCTTTCGTGCCGCAGGTTGATGCGTCTTTAACCCGCCAGATCTTCTGCTCATCCGCCGTAAGTGGATTTCCGAGAATGATGAACAGCGCCTTAATACCGTCTCGCGGATAGGCGAAATGTTTAGGTTGCGTTCCCGCGCCGTACAGGAAGTAGCATGGCGAACGGAGGTCAAGCCCGTAACGCTTTATCGCCCCATCGGGTGAAGTGACGCTTAACTGGCACTTTTCACCCTCGTTCTGCAACGCCAGGGCGTGCGCTTTATAGGTGAAGCTGTCGGTGGTAGTGGATTGCGCATAACTCACATTGCTGGCCAGCAACAATGCAACTGCGGTCTGAATGATTAATCTCACTTTTATTGCTCCCTCAATAAACTATTACCCCAATGTATCATTAACGTAACCGTATGCATTTTCTTAATTATATTGAGTAACCTCATGGCTGTTATTCACCTCCTGCCACCGTAACCACGCAAAAAATGCTAGTGTTACTTCACCTTACTTTTTTTGATGTGAATCTATGACTGAAAACGCCTCCCGAAAATCCCTGCGCCATCGCTTATGGGCGCTGTTCACCTTCTTCTTTCTCCCCGGATTATTAATGGCCTCATGGGCGTCACGCACGCCGGCGATCCGCGATGTGCTCTCGGTCTCGACGGCTGAAATGGGCGCGGTGCTGTTTGGTCTGTCGGTCGGGTCGATGAGCGGCATTCTCTCATCGGCATGGCTGGTGAAGCGCTTCGGGGCGCGCAAAGTGATCCGCGCCAGCATGTCCTTCTCGGTGCTCGGGATGGTGATTTTAAGCATTGCCCTGTGGTTTGCCTCGCCGCTGCTCTTTGCCGTCGGTCTGGCCTGCTTTGGCGGCAGCCTGGGCGCGGGCGAAGTGGCGATGAATATCGAAGGCGCGGTGGTTGAGCAGGAGATGAACAAAACCGTGCTGCCGATGATGCATGGTTTTTACAGCCTTGGCACGCTGGTTGGCGCAGGCGTCGGGATGTCGTTAACTGCCCTTGGCATCAGCGCGGACCTGCACATTCTGCTGGCGGCGCTGGTGGCGATTGTGCCGATTATTCTGGCGATCTCCGCCGTGCCGGAGGGGACCGGGCAAAACAGCGCCGAAGAGCACGCGAACCGTCAAAAAGGGATGCCCTTCTGGCGCGATACGCAGCTGCTGTTAATTGGCGTGGTGGTGCTGGCGATGGCGTTCGCTGAGGGCTCGGCTAACGACTGGCTGCCGCTGCTGATGGTGGATGGTCACGGCTTCAGCCCTACTTCCGGCTCGCTGATCTACACCGGTTTTACGCTGGGCATGACCACCGGGCGCTTCTGCGGCGGCTGGTTTATTGACCGCTACAGCCGCGTCGCCGTGGTGCGCGCCAGCGCAATAATGGGCGCGCTGGGCATCGGCCTGATTATTTTTGTCGACAGCGCCTGGGTGGCAGGCTTCTCGGTCATTTTATGGGGATTAGGCGCATCGCTCGGCTTCCCGCTGACCATCTCGGCGGCCAGCGATACCGGGCCGGATGCCGCGACGCGCGTCAGCGTGGTGGCAACAACGGGTTACCTCGCTTTCCTCGTTGGCCCGCCGCTGCTGGGCTTCCTCGGCGAGCACTATGGGCTGCGCAGCGCGATGCTGGTGGTGCTTGGTCTGGTGCTGATTGCCGCGCTGGTGGCGCGCGCGGTGGCCAAACCGGAACCGCAAGCTCAGGCGGAACTCGGCTAACTATCGGGCGGCAGCCAGTGAGCTGCCGCCTTATCCCTCCAGCGAATTTCCCATGCGCTTATCGCGCAGAAATACCACCATCAGCCCCAGCCAGATAATACCGTTCAGCAGGTTGAACAGGCTGAACAGCCCGTTGCCGCCGATCAGCCAGGCATGTTTACTCACCTCAATACCGACGGTGAAGATAAACATCTGCAACATGCCCATCGCCGCCGATACCGTGCCCTTGCTCATCTCGCTGGCAAACAGCGTCAGGCGCACCAGCCCGGCGTTGGCAATACCAATGCCGAAGGCGTAAACGCTTAACCCAGCCGTCATCCACAAATAGGCGTGGGAAGAGGCAAACGTGGCAACTGCCGCCAGCAGCAGACCGGCCACAATCGGCCAGCCGCCAAGAATGATCAGCGAGCGCACGGTACGCCGCGAGGTCAGCCGCGCCAGCACCAGGTTGCCAACAATCAGCGCGCCGAAAATCGGCACCTGCAACAGGCCGTACTCATAGCTGCTGAGCTGCTCGCCGCTGATGATAATAATCGGCGACTGGGCAATCCACGCCAGCAGCGGCAGGCTGACAAAGCCGGTAGCCAGCGCGCCCGCGACAAAGCGCACGTTCTTCAGCACCTCGGCGTAATCGCGCCACAGAGATTTAAACGAGAGCTTCTCGCCAAGACGGGTGGCGGTCTCCGGCATCGCCCGCTGTAGTCCGAAGAAGGAGAAAGCCGCCAGCAGCGCAAAGAGGACAAACATCCCCTCCCACGGCGCGGCATGCACCCAGGCTGCGCCCACCAGCGGGCCAAGCAATGGCGCAATCAGCGCGACATTCGCCATCAGGGCGGTGATCTTGATACAGACCGCCTCCTCAAACGACTCCTGAATCGCCGCGTACCCCACGGCGCCAATAAAGCAGAGGCTGATGCCCTGTAAAAAACGCAGCAGCGTGAACTGCTCAATGTTCTGCGCCAGCAGTGTCGCAAGGCAGGTGACAATAAACCACACCACGCCGGTAAGCATCACCGGGCGACGGCCGATGCGGTCGGAGAGCGGCCCTAACAGCCACTGTAAGAACATGCCGCCCGCCAGGTAGGCGGTCATCGAGGTCGGAACCCACTCAATGCCCGCGTTATATTGCTCGACCACCGTTAACATACCGGGCTGAATCATATCGTTGCCGATATAGGTGGAGAATTCGTAAAGCACCAGACAGAGGGGGAATAACAGCGCCCGTCGTCCCAGACGTTGACCGGAAAGGGTATGGTTTTGCATGCAATCTCTTCCTTTGAAAAATCGCGCAGAGTGTAATCAATGCCACCGCGCGACGGTAGTGAATTCTCCCGTAAAAACAGATAAAGCACGTATTCACTCGTTTAAGGTTTGCTTAAGTGACAGGGCGTACTCTGAGACCAGGAATCGTCTAACTCTCTGCGGAGTAAGACAAAACCCCTTTACCTTGTGCCGCACCGCTTTTATGGTGAGCGCTTTGATCAATCCGGACTGTCATCAAAGAGTAATCTGTCTATGTTAGAGAGCCTGAATCACACCCTGTTCTACTGGATTAACGCCACGCCCGACTCGCCCGCCTGGCTCCTGACCGCCGCCCACTTTATTGCCAAAGATCTGATCAATATCGTGCCGCTGCTGGCGGTTGGTCTCTGGCTATGGGGGCCGCGCAGCCAGGTCAGCGCCCAGCGTCAGCTGGTGATCAAAGTGGCGCTGGCGATCGTGGTCAGCCTCTCGCTCTCATGGATTTTAGGCCATACCTTTCCCCACGACAGGCCTTTTGTCGATCATGTTGGTTATAACTTCCTGCCACACGCGGCGGATGACTCCTTCCCGAGCGATCACGGAACGGTGATCTTCACCTTTGCCGTCGCGTTTCTTGCCTGGCACCGTTTCTGGTCGGGCGCAGCCCTGATGGTGACGGCGTTCGCCATCGCCTGGTCACGCGTCTATCTTGGCGTCCACTGGCCGCTGGATATGCTCGGCGGCTTGCTGGTCGGCATCTGCGGCTGCCTGAGCGCACAAATTCTGTGGCAGGCCTTCGGCGAGAAGATTTATCACACCGCGCAGCAGATCTATCGCCTCTGTTTTGCCTTGCCGATCCGTCGCGGCTGGGTGCGTGACTAAGCGCCAGGGCGCAGGTAAGATAAAGGCCCCGCTTATGCGGGGCTTTCTTTTATTCGGGTGAATTATGGAAACAAGACGTGACGAACGGATCAACCAGCTGCTGGCGGCGCTCAAGCGCAGCGATAAGCTGCATCTGAAAGAGGCGGCCAGCCTGCTGGGCGTTTCTGAAATGACCATTCGTCGCGATCTCAGTGCCAACAGCGCTCCGGTAGTGCTGCTCGGCGGCTATATTGTGCTCGAACCGCGCTCCGCCAGCCACTATCTGTTGAGCGATCAGAAAAACCGCCTCGTCGAGGAGAAGCGCCGTGCCGCAAAGCTCGCCGCTGCCCTGCTGCAACCGCACCAGATGGCCTTTTTTGACTGCGGCACCACCACGCCGTGGATCATCGACGCGCTGCCTCAGGATCTGCCCTTCACCGCCGTCTGCTACTCGCTGAACACCTTTCTGGCGCTGCAGGAGAAACCGTTGTGCCGCGCCATTCTCAGCGGTGGGGAATTTCACGCCAGCAACGCCATTTTTAAGCCGCTGAACTTCAATGAAACCCTGAGCAACCTGCGCCCGGACATCGCTTTCTACTCGGCGGCGGGCGTGCACACGGAACAGGGCGCGACCTGCTTTAACCTTGAAGAGCTGCCGGTAAAACACTGGGCGATGAACAGCGCGCAGCGTCATGTGCTGGTGGTCGATCACAGTAAATTTGGCAAAGTGCGCCCGGCCTGCATGGGCGCGTTAAACCTTTTCGACGTGATTGTCAGCGACCGCCGGCCGGATGATGGCCTGGTCAGCGCAGCGAAAAAAGAGCAGATCACCCTTCTCTACTGACCGCGCCCACCGGGCACGGTCACCACGGTTAGAACCAGCTACCAAACCACTGGTGGAACTTCAGCAGGACAAAATCCCACATCCGGCCAACGAAGCCCGCTTCATTCACCGCTTCCATCACCACCAGCGGGCGCTGCTCAATGGTTTTATCATTGAGCTGGAAGTTGATGGTGCCCACCACCTGGCCCTTCTTCAGCGGCGCTTCAAGCTCCGGCTGGTTGAGGGTGAAGCTCGCTTTCAGGTTTTTAAACTGCCCTTTGGGGATGGTGATTGAGCCTGCTTCGCCCGCGCCAAGCTTCGCTTCGCTGCTGTCGCCAAACCAGACGCGCTGGCTGACAAAGGTGGCGTCAGGTTTCACCGGCGTCACCGTTTCAAAAAAGCGGAAACCCCAGGTAAGCAGTTTTTCTGACTCATTAAAGCGGATGCGGTCGGTTTTCGCTCCCAGCACCACGGAGATCAGGCGCATATCGCCCTGGGTTGCCGAGGCGACGAGGTTGTAACCCGCCCCCTCGGTGGTGCCGGTTTTCATACCGTCCACGTTCATGCTGGTGCTCCACAGCAGCCGGTTGCGGTTGGGCTGGCGGATCTTATTGAAGGTGAACTCTTTCTCTTTATGGATCGCGTACTCGTCCGGCACGTCGTGGATCAGCGCTTTGCCGAGCAGCGCCATATCCCGCGCGGTGCTGAACTGCCCTGGCGCATCAAGCCCGTGGACGGTTTTAAACGTGGTATTGGTCAGGCCGAGCTTTTGCGCATAGCTGTTCATCAGGCTGACGAAGGAGTCCTGGCTGCCCGCAACATAATCGGCAATGGCGATGCTGGCGTCATTGCCGGACTGAATAATGACCCCTTTATTCAGGTCCTCTACCGATACCTGGTCGCCCGGTTTCAGGAACATCAGCGACGAGCCGCGCAGCGCCGGGTTGCCGGTCGCCCAGGCATCTTTGCCGACGGTGACGGTATCGGTCAGGTGAATTTTCCCCGCTTTCAGCGCCTGGCCGACCACATAGCTGGTCATCAGTTTGGTCAGGCTGGCAGGGTCGAGTTTTTCATCGGCGTTGCCCTCGGCCAGCACTTTGCCGCTGGCGTAATCCATCAGGATCCACGCACGGGCATCGACCGGCGGTGCGGCAGGGGTTTGTTCCACTGCATATAACGACGGGGAGAAGAGAAACAACAGCGCGGATCCTGCTGCCAGGCCGCGAAGGGATAGAGAGAACTGCGTCATATAAGCCACCCGAGTATCCTTTCAATAAAACGTCACATCACCGTGCCGTAACAAACGGTGAGTAATAACGCACAAACGAAACGAAAAAAACCGCTACTGGGTAAAGTTTTTAAAGTTTACGCAATAACAGCCTGTTGCGCGCCTGTTATGCATTATTTTTCTAAGTCGTTGCCAGAACGTTAAGTTTCGCCCACGATAGATTCACTGAAACACACTTTTGCACGGGGGTAAAAATGATCACGCTGTGGGGACGGAATAATTCGACGAATGTCAAAAAAGTGCGCTGGCTGCTGGATGAACTTGAGCTGCCCTATGAGCATATTCTGGCGGGCCGGGAGTTTGGCGTTAATCACGATGCTGAATATCTGGCGATGAACCCTAACGGCCTGGTGCCGCTGCTGCGCGACGACGAAACCGGTGCCGTGCTGTGGGAATCGAACACCATTGTTCGCTACCTGGTCGCGCAGTATGGTCAGAGCCGCCTGTGGCTGGAGTCGCCTGCCGCACGGGCGCAGGGTGATAAATGGATGGACTGGTCGCTGAGTATGCTGGCCCCCAAACATAGCCCACTGCTGATGAACCTGGTACGAACGGCACCAGAAAAGCGCGATCAGGCGGTGATTGCGTCGTCAAAAGAGGCGCTCGATGGCGCGTTACAGCTGCTTGATAATGAGCTGGCAAATACGCCGTGGCTTTCAGGCGAAGCGTTTGGCTGTGGCGATATCGCCGTCGCACCGTTTATCTATAACCTGTTTAATATTCCCGGCCTGAGCTGGGCCACGCACCCGCATTTGCAGCGCTGGTACGCGCAGCTCTGCGAGCGCCCGGCGTTTCGCCATAACGTGATGATCCCGGTAACGTGATGGCTTGATTGCCGGATGGCGCTGGCGCTTATCCGGCCTACAAAAGCATTGTGCACGCGTAGGCCGGATAAGGCGCAGCCGCCATCCGGCAATAACACGCCGCGATTACGATGTCGGGCTCACCTTCCACAACTCGCCGTTGCTCTCGTCGGTTAAGACATACAAATACCCATCCGGCCCGACGCGCACGTCGCGAATACGGTGATTGCGATCGCCAAGAATGCGGCCATCTTCGCTCACTTTGTTGCCATCGACGCTCATCACAATGACATCCTTATCCTTTAGCGCGCCGATAAAGAGCTTGTTCTGCCACTGCTTGAAGGTATCGGCATTGTAAAAAGCCATGCCGCTGACCGCCGGTGACTCCTTCCAGTAGAAAATTGGCTGTTCGGTTCCCTCGACAATGCCGCCTTTCGCTTCCGGGATCTTCAGCCCGCTGTAGTTGATCCCCCAGGTGGCAATCGGCCAGCCATAATTTTTACCCTTTTCAGGCACGTTGATCTCATCCCCGCCGCGCGGGCCGTGCTCATTTAGCCACAGCGCCTGGCTCCACGGGTTGATCGCCATCCCCTGCGGGTTGCGGATGCCGTAAGACCAGATCTCCGGCCGCGCACCCTGTTTGCCTGCAAACGGGTTACCCTCCGGCACTTTACCCTGATCCGTCAGCCGCACCAGCTTGCCCTGCAGCTTATCCAGCTCCTGCGCCGTCGGCCGCTGATTGTTCTCACCCAGCGCTACCCACAGATAACCTTTGCCATCAAACACCATGCGGCCACCAAAGTGGTTACCGGTCGAAAGTTTTGGCTGCTGGCGGAAAACGGTCTGGAACTGCTCAAGCTGTTTACCATCGTCGCTCAGGCGACCAAAGCCGACGGCGGTGCCCGCTTTGCCATCCTGCCCTGCTTCGGCGTAGCTCAGCCACACACGCCTTGATGAGGCAAAATCAGGTGCCAGCGCCACATCAAGCAAGCCCCCCTGACCCTGCGCCCACACTTTTGGCACACCGCTTATCGGATCGGAAAGCCCCTTACCCGCCTGCCAGTGGCGCAACTCGCCGCCGCGCAGGGTGATCAGCATTCCGCCGTCATCGGGTAAAAAGGCCAGCGCCCAGGGGTGATCGAGTTTTGTTTGCAGGACATCGACGTTGACCGCAGCCGGGGCAGCGAGCACAGAGGTTGAGAGAAACAGTAATGACAGGGGAAGATGGCGCATACGGCACTCCTTTATTAAGCGGTAAGCCTGGATAAAGGTTAGCCATCGATTTCGCGGGTGGGTTTGCTTTTACAAAAGCTTAAGCATAAAGGGGAGCGGGCTCCCCTTATGGTCAGGGTGTGGAAGCGCTTCAGGCTTCAGCAAGCGGAGAGTGCTCATTCAGATATTGAATGCTGTAATCAAGGATATTGAGCGAACGCTCCAGCTTATCGACATTCACCGAGATAAAGTTGGCGCAATCTCTTCGCCCGCTCATCAGTGAAACGGCGGCGGAGGAGAGCGCCTCTTCGGCACTGTACATGGCGCTGCGCGTATCGCGATCCTGTATCTCTTGCAGTCTTTCGCTTTTATCGCGGATCTCCAGCGCCAGGGCAAAAAACATCTCTCGCAGACGATCGTTTTCGTTGACCGACATATACCCTTTCGCTTTGCGCATCTGGATATAGGCCGCAAGGTCTGTTCTGGCAGCCATCAACTTCATAACTAAACGACGAGCGAGTTCATCAGCGGTCATACTTTTACCTCCCTTGTCAGCCATTGGGCAGACTAATAGTATGGCCGCTTTTTGACCAAAGGCATGGGTTTGGTCAATAATATTCTCCTTTTGACGATCTTTTACACAGGCCGCGCCAGCTCTGGGCTGGGCTGCCGTTTCGCTTGTTAAAAAAGCGCTTCGCGACGTCAGGAGATAAGGAGAATGAAAGCAGTCGCTTACCCGCAGCAAACTACCGTAAAAGTGATCCGTGACTATCGCTCGGCCTATCCCGATCCGCTGACTATCCGCAAGGGGGAAAGAGCACAAATTGGCCACTGCGATTTGCAATGGCGCGGCTGGATTTGGGTGACATTAGAGTCGGGAAAAGCGGGCTGGGCGCCCCAGCAGCTCTTTACGCCAGTCAGCACCCATCAAGGCGTCTGCCAGCAGGCCTACTGCGCACACGAACTGACCGTGCAAACCGGTGAGCAGCTTACGGTGCATCAGAGCCTTAACGGCTGGTATCTGGCAGAAAAAGCGGACGGCGACCTCGGCTGGGTACCGCAGGAGCACGTCGCGCTTGCGTGAAGTTGCGCGAGGGGGGTTGAGCGTAGTGATGGCAGAACCGTAAGGGATTAATGCGGGATCTCTTTTTGAGGTAACAACATCACATTCCCGCGACCGATCATTATCCCAATAACCTCCCCGGTCACCATGCTGACGTAATACTCAACCGGCGTACCCGAAACCCTTTCATTCCAGGGCGTATCCGTTTCATTTCCACTTTCATGGCTAACCTTCCAGCAAGGCTGTTGGTGCAGGTTAACTTTCACGCAGACGTAGTTATTGTCATCCCATGTACTGCCCCGCGAATAGGCAAAGCGTTTTGCCTTTTCGACCGCAGCCTCTTTCTTAATCATTGATCAATCCATAATAAACGTTATAAACCAGGCCACCGACCACCACTGGCCCCAATAAAATGCCCGCCGCCTCATGCCTCATCAATGTGTAGGTGATTTGATTATTAGTGTAGGCAATGGGATATTTGAGCCCGCTGATAATCGTTTCGCTACTCAGTCCTCTTGCACGCATCAAGGCTACCGTTTCAGCCAGTGCCTCTTCAAGATAACGTAAAAGGTACGATTTCAGATAACCGCTTTGTCGCATGAACGATCTGAACTCACGAAAGAGGTAAAATTTTGGAGCGATAAATTGGTGCACCTGTTCATGATACAAAGTCATCAGCATTCTTTCGCGTGCTTCCTGACCACTCATTGCGTTTCTGAATACGTCTCTACCAACCTTAATATCACCCGCTATGTTAGTGCTGCCTTCACTGACATTTAGTCGTTTAGTAAATGTAATTTTGGGTTTATATCGCCACGCCGGGGATCCATTCCTGGGAAGATTCATTTTGCTGGCAATCGTATTACCGTAACGAGGAACTTTTACACCGCCTTTCGTCGTTTGAAAAGTATCAGAGGGTTTCTTCCTAAGAAGCAGAGCCATGACTGTATTAACGCCGATCAACGTTATGGCCTGAGCCAGATCATGTGCAGCGTTCTCCAGATCATTATCACTCCGGGCTTGATAGGTTTTATTAATAAAATCAAAAAGCTTTTTTGCTGCCTCTATCGCTACGCCACCAACAGCAGCCCAACCAACGAGTAACAGGATAATATCTGCAGCCTCGCCGACACCAAAAAAATGCGCGCCAATCCATACCACGGTGATCCCTGCCATTGCTGCCAAGGCTTCAGGTGTAATAAATGCAAGTAGCTGTTGACCAATTTCATGTGGTAATAATGCAGCAGCCCGAACAACAACAGATTGCAACTTCTCTTCCATATTCATGGTTGAAATATTCATCGTATTCCCTCACGTATTTAAAAATACTTTCCAGTGCTATCAGAAAATTGCCCTCACCTCACGTTAACTGTTTCAGCTCTGCCTCGGTGTGATCATGCCCCATTATTGCTAAGCCTGATGACCTTAAGTAGCAGATAGCAGGAATAAAAAAGACCTGCGTGAATATCACAGCAGGCCTTCAGTTAAATCGATATTACGAAAAGTATTACCAGCGCGTAGCCTGCATATCGATAACAAAGCGGTATTTCACATCGCCTTTCAGCATGCGGGCGAAAGCGCTTTCAATTGCTTCACCGCCAATCATCTCCACATCCGCCGTGATGCCGTGCTGGCCGCAGAAATCGAGCATCTCCTGCGTCTCGCGGATACTGCCAATCGACGATCCGCTGATGCTTAAGCGGCGAAAGACCATCGGCGTGATGTTGGGTGAGGCATGGGGCTGATCGGGAATACCCACCAGCACCAGGCGGCCGTTGGTTTTCAGCGTCGCCAGGTAGGGGTCGAGATCGTGCGGTGCCGCGACGCAGTCGATAATGAAATCCAGCGAGGTGTGGCAGGCGGCCATTTGCGCGGCATCGCGCGAAACAACCACGCGTTTTGCGCCGAGACGGCGGGCATCTTCGCCCTTCTCCGGCGAAGTGGTAAACAGCGTTACTTCCGCGCCCATCGCGCTCGCCAGCTTAACCGCCATATGCCCTAACCCGCCAAGGCCGACAACGCCCACCGCATCACCCGCTTTAACGTTGAAGTGGCGCAGCGGCGACCAGACGGTAACGCCTGCGCAGAGCAGTGGCGCAACGCCCGCCAGCGGCAGGTTTTGCGGCACCGAGACGACAAAATCCTGATCGACAATCACGTTCTCGGCGTAACCACCCCAGGTGCTCTCGCCGGTGTATTTATCAATCCCGTTATAGGTGGCGGTAAAGCCCGCTTCGCAATACTGCTCTTCATGCTGTTTGCAGAAATGGCATTCACGGCAGGAGTCCACCATCACCCCGACGCCAACAATATCGCCAACCTGAAAGGCCGACACGCCCGCGCCGGTGGCGCTGACGCGGCCGACAATCTCATGTCCCGGCACCAGCGGATAGCGGCTTACCGCCCACTCATTGCGCGCCATATGCAGATCGGAGTGGCAGACGCCGCAGTAAAGAATGTCGATTTTGACATCCTGGTTTTGCAGCGGGCGAAGGGTAATGTCGCCGGACGTCAGCGGTTTTGCGGTATCGACCGCGACCAGTGCATTGATTTTCATAAGGCCTCCAGGTTGGGCTGGCGTTAATAACGTGAAGGCGGCAGACTATAGTCCGCAAGGTTCACAATTGATAGTAGTTACCATTTGGTGACCACAGATGAGGGCTTCTTATGCCAGCATGGGTTGACGGCAAACTCTTTTTCTACGCGGATTCGCCGCCGCGCCGCCTGATGGATCTCTTCTCCGTCAAGTGGAGCACGATGGTGCTGCATGCGCTCTACCACTGGCCTGATGAGCGCGCCCGCACCGGCGAGTTGCAGCGTAGCCTGCAGGGGATCTCCAAAAAAATGCTCTTCCAGACGCTAAAAGAGCTGGAGCAACGCGGCCTGATCGCCCGCCACGTTTATGACATTGTCCCGCCGAAAGTCGATTACCGCCTTACGCCGCTTGGCAAAACCTTCGCCGGGCCGATTGAGCAGATGTACCAGTGGGGGCTGGAGAACCAGGCCGCGCTGGATGAGATGGAAGCCCATTACCGTAAAGCACAGGGCTAAAACGCACAGGAGCGTAAATGGAGATAGTTTTAATGCGTCATGGCGAGCCTGAATTCAGCGCTCAGCAGGGTTCCGCACGGGTCAAAGCCACGGACATGTCCGGCTGGATTGCAGGCTATGATGCCTCCGGCATCACTGGCGAACCCGATTGCCACGCCGTTCTGGCGGATAAACGCCGCGCTTTTGTTATCAGCAGCCCGCTGACGCGCGCCCGTGCGTCGTTACAGGCGGTGAACCTCACCCCCGATCTGATTGCCGACGATCTGCGCGAAGCGCCTTTGCCGGTATTCAACCTCCCCTTTCTTCGCCTCTCGCCGCAGACGTGGCTGGTGCTGTTTCGCCTCTGCTGGCTCAGCGGCGCGCTGGCAGGGCCGGAATCCAAAAAGCAGACGATGCAGCGGGCAGAGAAAATGGCGCATATGCTGATCGCTCAGGCGCAGCAGCATGAGCGTGTGATCAGCATGGGTCACGGGGTGATCAACCGCCTGATTGCACGCGAGCTGGAAAAGGCGGGCTGGGCAAAACGCGCGCACACCGGAAACGGCTACTGGTCATCGGTAACGTTCACTGCCGCCGGATGTGATACCCCGGCGGCATAATCAGAGCGGCTATTTTTCCACTTTTGAGATCTGAAGTAACGCCGCCTGTAGCGAGGTGGCGAACATCGCCCCGTGCGTCAGGCCGGGGAATAAGCGGTAAGTAGCCGGAACGCCATGCTGATCAAGCTGCGCAAGGGTGCTGCGAACGCGCGGCAGCACGCCAGACTCGCTGTTCTCATCCTGCGTGCGGCGATCCCCATCCCCCTCCATCAGATAAAGATGCTTACCCGCTGCCTGCTGCGGCGAGACCGCCTCCATGGTTTTCAGCAACTGAAAATCATTGCGCGCCAGCGAAGGCACGGCGGAAAAAGTGGTGGTGAAAAAGGAGGAGGAGAGCCAGCTCTCCAGCACGAACAGCCCGCCGTAGGAGTGCCCCCACAGCCCGCGCTGCGCCGGGTTAACAGTAATTCCCTTTTCGACCTCTGGCGCGATAGTCTCCTCAAGCAACTGGCGAAACGCTACACTGCCACCGCCCGCTCTGCCGCGCAGTTGCTGCGTGTCGGTGCCCGGCGGCGTGTAATCATACGCCCGGCTATCGAGATCGAATGGCAGATCGGTTTGATACCCGACCGCCACCAGCACCGGCGGATTGGCAGCGAAGAGTTTTTGTAAAAACGCCTCCGAAAGCTTATCCATCGCCGCGTTGCCATCCAGCATGTAGATCACCGGAAAACCGCCAGGCGGTGCGCTTTTATTGGGTACGCCTGTCCATACGTTGTAGTGACGTTTGCCATCTTGGGAATCGAACTGCTTTTGCGTGAAGTGATAGTAAGCAGAGCCGCGATCGGCAATGTTCGGCCCGAGCGGCGCCATATCAGGCCTCGCATAACTTGTTTGCCATGCGAGCAGCAGAAACAGCGCCACCAGGCGCACGGCGTGAAAACGATAAAGCATAAACCCCTTCTCCCTGTACATCAGCCGCGCAGGCTGAAGATAACATCAGGGGGAAGACGTTAATGGGAATCATTATTGATTGCAACAGAGATGCGGCAGCGGGTGTCGCTGCCTTTGCACTTTTACGACTCCGGGTGGCTACCTGCCAGCTCCTGTGCAAGCCGCCACTGCTCCTCAATCGGCGTTACCGTGCGCTTGCGTTCATTAACCGACAGCTTTGGCTCGGTCCAGAGGAAAGGAAAGAAGGCGTAAACCTGTTCGCCGCCGAGGTTACGCACCTCTTCCCGCCAGTTGGCCCAGCGCACCGTCTGGTAGAAAAGCGCCAGATCGCCGCACAGCGCCCACTCGACAAACGCAGAGTAGCCCACTTCCAGCCCTTCCCAGGCCAGCGCATCCGGCGCGAAATAGTAGACGTTGCCGATATCCTCGCCAAGCCCGCCGCCGTTGAGGGCAAAAAAGCCGCCCGATGCATCATCGGCAATCAGTAGGGCACCGAAAGATCCCGCGTCTGTCGCCGTTTGCGTCCAGCTCATCGGGTCGCGCGCCAGCCGCGCGCTGCCGGAGCCGAGAATACGCAGCCAGCCACCATCAATCAGCAGCCCGCCGGTTTCATACACCAGCGCCCCCAGCGGCGAGCGGGTGGTGACCTGCAGTTGCAGCAGCGCCTGTTCGGCGCGGGGCTCCTCTTTCGCCAACACTTCGTAAGGGTTGCTGGCCGCGTTAAGCCACTCCTGCACCACCGCCCAGCCGGGATCGTGCACATCGATAAGTTCAGTTAAGGTCTTCATCCGTTCTCCTGCAGGCGAGGTAAAAATCTCTGCCATCATACCGGAAAGCGGCAAGCTCATAAGGCTGCGAAGCCGCTTTGCACCCTACCAAAATCTGCCCTGCCGGAGCGCATAAAAGGCTTTCTTCCGCCCTGGGTCAATGTCAGGATCTGCGCACTTTTTCTCTCCCACCTCTCTTTCGCAGGAATCGCCATGCGTCTGATTATCTCTCTGCTGCTCTCCCTCTATCTGCCCTTCGCCAGCGCTAATACCGCGACCGACGTGCAGAAAAACGTGACCGAATTCTATAGTTTCTATCTGCATGCCTTTGAGAACACGCCGCCGGATGAAATGATCAAAAGGGAGGAGATGCATAAGTGGGTTTCAAATAAGCTGCTCGCGCGTATGGCTGAAATTTATGACATGCCGGAACAGGAGATTCTCTCAGCAGATTATTTCACCTACTCTCAGGACTACGATCCGGCGTGGATCCCACGTCTGAAGGTTTCACCTGCTCGCCCTGACGGCGATAGCATGATGCTTGATGTCTGGTTGGGCATTGAAGATAACAAGCTGGCTCATCTTCAGGTCTGGACACGTAAAGAAGCGGGCGCATGGAAGATCTGGCGGGTGATTGACGCCGGGGAACACATCGAACAAAAACTCTATTAAGCCAAGCATAGCCCGCGCCAACACGGGCTATTTAGATCGTGACGGCACTTAGTGAACAACCGTTAGCACGGAGAAGATGATCAGCACGGCTCCTCCTGCAAGATTGACCACCCTCTTTACGTTTACCGGGTTCGCTTTCTGTGCCGAGAAGACCAGCACGTTGCTCAGGGCAATCAGCCATGCGCCCATCACCAGCACATGCACCGTGGCCAGCAGCAGATAGTGGCTGACATCGCCGCGGCTACCGGCAAATTGTGACACCACGGTGAGATAAAAAACGATCGCTTTCGGGTTGAGCACGTTCGCCAGCCACGCCTCTTTTAGCGTCACCGTCGGTCCATCCGCGCGTAGCGTCATCTCACTTGTCGTTAACCCGCTGCGAATCAGCTGCACACCAAGCCACATCAGATACGCCGCCCCCGCATATTTCAGCACGTTAAACAGCGCGGGAGAGGAGACGAGGATCGCCGTTACCCCAAGGCCAATCAGCAGCGCATGGGTGTAGATGCCGAGCGCGGTGCCCGCCAGCGTGCGCAGCAACCCGCCCCGCCCGCCGGCCAGCGCGCTGTTCATCGCGAGGGTAAAACTCGCGCCCGGAGAGAGCGCGACGGGTAAAAGCACGGGGATAAACCCCATGATGTTGATTTCCATTACATCCCGTTTCGTTAAGCCAGAGATGACTCCCGCGCGGTGCAGTCGGGGATCTCATCAAGGGCGCTGTAAATGGTAAGGCCCCGCTCGCGCCCGATGCGCACATCGTTATCGGCGCCTGCCGAATCGCCGGGCAGGCGTAAAATGGCATCGCAGTGTTGAATCAGACGATGGGCGACGGGGTACAAAAAGGTCTGGCTAATCTCATCGCCAATCTTCTTCGAACCGGCCGCTTCCGCCAGCGGCATCGCCAGCCACTCGCCGATCACCGGCGTATGGCCTTTTTCGAAAACCTTTGCGGCAACCCGCGTCATGGCATCGAGATTCTGTTTGATTAACGCATCATCACCGTTGGTGCCGCTGCGTACGGGTCCGGCAATTAAAATAAGCATGGCGTGCATGGTTTCCCCTGTAAACTGCGTAAAATTAGGATCGTCAGGCTGACAATCGGCACGCTAACATGCATAATCGTGCAAGATCAAGACCAATCGTGTAAGGGGAAAACGTGTTATCCAGTCAACGTAAGCAGAAGATACTTGAGATGCTGGCGCGTGATAAGCAGGTCTTGTCACGTGAATTAAGCCAGCACTTTGCTATCTCTGAAGACTCTATTCGCCGGGATTTACGGGAGTTAGCGGCAGATGGCCTGCTGCAACGGGTGCACGGCGGCGCGCTGGCGGTGTCGGCGGCGATTGCGCCATTTGAAGTACGCAAAAACGTGAACATTCATGCAAAACGCGTCATCGCGCAGAAAGCAGTCAATCTTATTCAGCCCGGCAATATCGTTATCATCGACGGCGGCACCACCTCGGAAGAGATGATCACCCTGCTGCCGCCGGATCTGGCCTTTACCGTAGTCACCCACAGCCCGACCATCGCCGCCGGATTGATTAACCTGCCAAATGTGGACGTGATCGTTATCGGCGGGCAGTTATATAAACACTCGATGGTCACCGTGGGCGCATCGATGATTGAGTCCATTCGCCGCATCAATGCTGACCTCTTTTTTATGGGCGTCACCGGTGTGCATGAGCAGGCAGGCTTTACCACCGGTAACTATGAAGAGGCCTGCGTGAAGCGCGCACTTTCGGAGCGCGCGGCGGAAACCGTGGTGCTGGCATCACCGGAGAAGATCAACTCCGCCTCGGCCTTTGGCATTGGCGATCTGACGCTCGCCAGCACGCTGCTGGTCGATGAGCCGCTCGATGAGAAGATGAGCGCGCTGTTCAAACAGTTGCAAATCAGCGTGCTGTAGCCGAAGGCGCTTTCGATGGTTGATGCCGACGGCTTTATCGCCTGTTTACCCGACACCCCGCTGCAACCGGCGTTTCGCCCGGTGGTCGATGAGGTGATCGAGCTGCTGCACGCAAGGCTCGGCGCGCAGGTGCACAGCATTTACCTCTACGGCAGCGTGGCGAAAGGTACAGCTGTGGCGGGTGTATCGGATCTCGACGTCTGCCTGATTACCCAATGCGCGCTGAACGCGGCGGAACGCGATAGCCTTCGGGCGATTGCGGAGCATATGCAGACGCAGCATCCGGTTATCAGCAAAGTCGATTTTGATTGCGGCACGCTGGCAGAGGCGCTGGCCGACGAAAACCGGTTCAGCTGGGGTTACTGGCTTAAGCACCACTGCCGCTGCGTGGCGGGCGAAGATCTCGCGAGCCGTTTTTCGCCTTTTACCCCCTCGCGCGAGATTGCTGTAGCGGTAAACGGTGATTTCATTCCCGTCCTGCAAGGCTACCTTCAGCAACTGGCAGAGGCGAGCGATGCACGGCTGCTTCAGCGGGCTGCGGCGCGTAAACTGCTGCGCGCAACCAACCTGTTACGTAGCGATGAGGATAACGACTGGCCCGAGACGCTGGAGGAGTATGCCAGCCGGGTTGTACAGCGCTTTCCGCAGCAGCAGCAGGCCATTGGCTGGCTGCTGCAACAGTGCCACACGCCAGAGGATGACACGGCGCACTTCACAGCCCGGCTTAACGCGCTGATGCGCTGGCTGGAGGAGAGTCGCCGCTAGCGGCTCGCTTCATACTCTATCGCTTCGCGGATGGTCAGCAGTGCTTCGCGCAGGGTGTCGATAGCGACCGATCCGAGGGCTACGCGCAGCGCCTGCGGCGTCGATTGCGCGGTGCAGAAGGGCTCAGCGGTTGAGAGGGAGATATTGCTATCCATCAACTGCTTGACTACCCGATCGGCGCGCGACTCTTCAGAGAGCGGCAGCCAGGCAAAATAAGAGTCGGGGTGGGTCACGCACGGCAGACCGGCCAGTGTTTCTTGCAGAATTCGCTGGCGCAGCCGGGCATCTTCCCGCTTGCGCTTTTCGAGCTCGGCCACCATCCCCTCCTCTATCCAGTGACTGACCAGCGAGGTCATGAGCGACGGCGCATTCCACGTCGTGGCGCGGATGGCCCGCTCCAGCGCAGGCCGCAGTTCAGGCGGGCAGATCACCGCGCCAACCCTCAGGCCGGTCGCTACATTTTTTGAAAATCCGCTGACATAAACCGTCCTTTCCGGCGCAAAACAGGCGAGCGGCGGCGGCGCGCGGCGAACCAGCCAGGCGTAGGCGGCATCTTCAATGATCAACAGATCGTGAGCACGGGCGATAGCGGCCAGGGTTTTGCGCGACGGGCTGTTCATCACCCAGCCCAGCGGGTTATGCATTGTCGGCATGGTATAGACCGCGCGAATACGCCGTTGCTGGCAGAGCTGGCGCAATGCGGCCTGATCCGGGCCGTTGTGCGCTGCCGGGATGGCCACCAGCTCCAGATGATAAAGCGCGGCCAGCGCCTTAAAACCGGGATAGGTCAGCGCGTCCACCGCCACCACATCGCCCGGTTTCAGCAGCCCCATGACCGTAATGGTCAAGCCGTGCTGCGCGCCATTCACCAGCAGCAGATTTTCAGCCACCGGGCGAAACGCGCCCTGCGTGAAGTGCGTGGCGAAGACCTCTCGTTCGGTGATGCGCCCGCCATGAGGCTGATAACGCAGATGCGCCTCAATATTGCCCTCCACTGCCGTGCGTTTGAGGGCCTCGCGCAGCAACTCGCCCTGCCCGCTCACCGCCGGGTAATTGAAGTTGAGATCCAGCACGTCGCTGGCAACGGCAAGCTGATCGATGCCGTGACCGGGAGGAAGGGCAATCTCTCTGACAAAGGTGCCGCGGCCGGTTTCACCACTGACCAGCCCCATCGCCTCCAGCTCACGATAGACGCGGGTGGCGGTCGCCAGCGAAATATGTTCCTGCCCGGCAAGGCAGCGGTGCGTCGGTAAACGCGTGCCGGGCGGCAGCTCGCCGGTACGGATCTGCACAGCGAAGCGATCAACCAGCTGTTTGTAGCGCGCTTTCATCGAATGTATCCATGACAATAATTTTATTGTCGTAAGTGGCTCAACCTACCATTCAGCCCATCAATGCTCAAGCTCCCACTAATCAGTGATAACGAGGTCAAGATGGCAAATTCCGCGCTAAACAAACCGGCGCACTCTGCGCTGGCAGGCTGGCTCAACGGCCTGCTGGGGGTAGTGATTTTCAGCGGCTCGTTACCCGCCACGCGCATCGCCGTGCTGGAGATGTCGCCCTTTTTCCTCACCTTTCTGCGCGCCTCGCTCGCCGGATTGCTGGCGATTCTCCTTGTTTGTGTTTTGCGCGAACCACGCCCGCAGCGCGTGCAGCTTTTCCCCCTGCTGATCGTCGCCTGCGGCGTGGTGATTGGTTTTCCGCTTCTGACGGCGCTGGCGTTACAGCATGTCACTTCCGCCCACTCGATTCTCTTTCTCGGCCTTCTGCCGCTCTGCACGGCGATTTTTGCGGTGCTGCGCGGCGGCGAGCGGCCAAAGCGCGCCTTCTGGCTCTTCTCACTGTTTGGTAGCCTGCTGGTGGTGGCTTTCGCGCTGGCGCAGAGCCATGCCGTTTCGCTGACTGGCGATCTGCTGATGCTGGCGGCAGTGATAGTGTGCGGGCTGGGCTATGCCGAAGGAGCCGCCTTAACCCGCACGCTCGGCGGCTGGCAGGTGATCTGCTGGGCGCTGATCCTGTCGCTTCCGGTGATGCTACCCGCCGCCTGGCTGACGCAACCCGCAACGCTTGTTGATATCAGCGCGCAAGCCTGGTGCGCACTGGGCTACGTCTCGCTCTTCAGCATGCTGATCGGCTTCATCTTCTGGTACAACGGCCTGGCCCGCGGCGGGATTGCCGCCGTCGGCCAGCTACAGCTGTTGCAGCCCTTTTTCGGTCTTGCTCTCTCCGCCCTGCTGCTCAACGAGCGTGTCAGCCCGCTGATGCTACTGGTGACGCTGGGCGTTATCCTCTGCGTAATTGGCTCAAGAAAGTGCGCCCGCTAATTCAGGCAGGTTATGCCGCGCGTCGATGATGGGTATAACGGTAGGGAAAGAGGTGTACGCCAGGAGAAGTAAATGATTTCAAAAGAGAATGCCGAGCATTATCACTGGGGCGAGGGGTGCGACGGCTGGTACCTGGTGAAGCGGCCTGAGATGATGATCATCCATGAGAAAATGCCCGTCGGGACACAGGAGCAGCGCCACTACCACTCTGTGTCGCGGCAATTTTTCTTTGTGCTCAGCGGCGTGCTGACAATGGAGCTGGAAGGCGAAAAGCAGCATATTGCCGCCCAGCAAGGGATTGAGATCCCGCCATTAGCAAAACATCAGGCGCGCAATGATTCTGATGCGGCGGTTGAGTTTATTGTCTTCTCTCACCCGACCCCGCGCGGTGACCGCACCGATGTCGCGGAGCAGTAAAAGGGTCAATGATGAACCAGAGCGCGGAAGCAATACATATTCTTACTGCAAATATTCACGTGCCGTATGGCATTTTCAGCATTATTGACGGCAGCGGTTACTTTCCCCCGCTGCCGTTTCTGAATGCGTTCTTTTTACAAGGCTGCGATCCCTGCGACCAGGATTGCCGCATGGGCACCTGGCGCCCCTTTGCGCTCACTTCTGAGGAGTATGCCACCGTTAAAAAGTGGTGGCTGGAGACCAATGAAAACGCGCTGGTCGCAGACCTTGGCTGCACGTGCTGGGATGACTGGGTGCAGGAGATTCTGAATAATTGAGTGTTTGGGTTACTCTTTTTTCAAGTTAAGGTATAAACATGACAGGGAGCTAAAGAGTAAGTGACCACAAGGAATAATAACGATGCTTGAACCGAAAAATATCAAATACATATTAACCGTCGGGCTAATTATTATTCTTACGTTCGTTATACTCCGCTCAAATACGGCATCTAACAACAGCCAAATCATGACTGTTTTCAAGGGTGCTGTATTTATTAAAAGCCCACCCGCAACCGCCAAAGCCAGGTTGGAGTGGTGGAGAGAAAATAAAACTGATCTTAAAGAAAAATATAAGGTTGTCCCGCAGAGCGGATCCTTCAGAGTTCCAGTGATGGATTTTGGCGAGGGTTTCGTTGAATTACCTCATGCTAATTTCTTAACCGGCGAAAGCGAAGATGATTATATTTGCAATGATGAAATTAAAACGGCTAAACGATGTATAAAGAAAAAGACCTTTTTTGCAATTTCAGGAGATAGTAAAAATAAAATATCCATCCATGTGAATGATGAAGGTCAATCTAACTAAAAACCATGTAACCTTCCATCGAGAAATAATGTAAACCACGCGCAGGGCATAATTTTTAGAAATTTAACATCACATAATCACAGCAGTGCAAGGCTACTGTGATTATATTAATGATTATCGGAGTTGCTTTATTGGGTAACTGTTTTCAGTAGCTGAACCATCACCATAGGTCTCTGTGATAGTTATATTTTTTCCTTCAATAGAATATTTCACGACGCTATCTAAAGGATCATCACGCCAGCGGCCTGAGCTGTCCGGATTATCAGAAGCCCACATTACCTGATCACCGATAAGCTTGCACTTGATCGCCCAACGCGAATTGTCTTGCGGTCGAAAATAATGAACGTAGGCGATACCTGATTCAATTTTGTCGAGCTTCATGATTTTGTGATCGCGCCCAAACATCGAAGCCGCTGAGGCTTTACAAATTTGACCGACATCAACTTCTTCTGCATATACTGATGAACAGAACAGTAATGGTAAAAGTAAAATTCTTTTCATATCCCATTCCTTTTTATCGAGGTTTCTCCTTTATCGGCAAGTTGCTCGAAAACTTTATAGGTAGCGCATCTAACTTATATATTGCTAAAATTCAAAGTTATCCCTGATAAGATCCAAATAAAAAACATTATACATAATATATACATCACCCTAAATTTTCCGATCAGTAAGACAAAAACCATTACTATAGAGACTGACATGTAACACAATTATTTTTCCTTTAAAAAACAAGAAAACCATATTCATTATGAAAAAATATAAAACCTGACAGATTCTTCTTATCTAGAACTATGGGTTTAAGCGTAAAAATGGAAACAATAAATGAGACTATCGAAAATAAAAATTAAATAGAGAAAACATTGCCGCGAACTGCAAACAATGAGTAATTCCAAAAATCATTAACGCCATGCAAGTAAGCTACTCATCTCTGCTTATACCTCTATAAATCCCGCCCGGAACTCTGTACAATCCCTCGCCTAAGATCCTATAACTGATTACTTTTTGAACTATGAGCAATGTGAACCTGCAGCCGAAAATCGGCTTTGTCTCTCTTGGCTGCCCAAAAAATCTCGTCGACTCCGAACGCATCCTTACGGAGCTGCGTACCGAAGGTTACGATGTTGTCCCGAGTTACGATGATGCCGATATGGTGATCGTCAATACCTGCGGTTTTATCGACAGCGCCGTGCAGGAGTCGCTGGAAGCGATCGGCGAAGCGCTGAATGAAAACGGTAAAGTGATTGTCACCGGCTGTCTGGGCGCGAAAGAGGATCAGATCCGCGAAGTGCACCCGAAAGTGCTGGAGATCACCGGCCCGCACAGCTATGAGCAGGTTCTCGCCCATGTTCATCACTATGTGCCGAAACCGCAGCACAACCCCTTCTTAAGCCTGGTGCCGGAACAGGGCGTGAAACTGACGCCGCGCCACTACGCTTACCTGAAAATTTCCGAAGGCTGTAACCACCGCTGCACTTTCTGCATCATTCCGTCGATGCGTGGCGATCTTGTGAGCCGCCCGATTGGCGATGTGCTGTCCGAAGCGAAACGCCTGGTCGATGCTGGCGTTAAAGAGTTGCTGGTGATTTCGCAGGACACTTCCGCTTATGGCGTTGATGTGAAACACCGCATGGGCTTCCATAACGGCGAGCCGGTGAAAACCAGCATGGTTGGCCTCTGCGAGCAGCTGGCAAAACTTGGTGTCTGGACGCGTCTGCACTACGTTTACCCCTACCCGCACGTGGATGATGTGATCCCGCTGATGGCGGAAGGCAAAATTCTGCCCTACCTCGACATCCCGTTGCAGCACGCCAGCCCGCGCATTCTGAAGCTGATGAAACGCCCTGGCGCGGTCGATCGCCAGCTGGCACGCATCAAGCGCTGGCGCGAAATCTGCCCGGAGCTGACGCTGCGATCCACCTTTATTGTCGGCTTCCCTGGCGAGACCGAAGAAGATTTCCAGATGCTGCTCGACTTCCTGACCGAAGCGCGCCTCGATCGCGTCGGCTGCTTCAAATACAGCCCGGTTGAGGGTGCCACCGCCAACGAACTGGCGGATCAGGTGCCGGAAGAGGTGAAAGAGGAGCGCTGGAACCGCTTTATGCAGCTGCAACAGCGCATCTCCGCTGAGCGTCTGCAGGAGAAGATCGGTCGCGAAATCCTGGTGATGATCGACGAAGTGGATGAGGAAGGCGCGATTGGCCGCAGCATGGCCGATGCCCCGGAAATCGACGGCGCGGTCTATCTGAACGGTGAAACTAACGTCAAACCGGGCGATATCGTTCGCGTGAAAGTCGAGAACGCCGACGAGTATGACCTGTGGGGCACACGCGTTTAAGCGATAAAAAAACCCGGCACCCGCCGGGTTTTTTGTGCTTAAGAATGACCCACTATTTATATTGAACAGGCGATGCGCTCACGTAGCCACTGATGTGCGGGGTCACGGTGAACACGTTCGGGCCAGAGCATAACCATCTCAAATCCCGGAACCTCAACAGGTGACTCAGTGATCTGCAGCGCATCGTTTTCACACACCAACCGCCACGGCACCATAGCCACCAGATCGGTACTCTTCAGGACCGCACTAAGCAGCAGGAAATTTGGTACAGAGAGTGATACGCGGCGCGTCATCCCCCTTTCGGCCAGGGCGCTATCTGTCACACCATGAAATCCGCCCCCCTCCGGTGAAACAATGGCATGCTCAAGCTGACAGAACTCCTCGAGCGAAAGTGGGCTATGCAAATGAGGATGTCCCGCGCGCCCAGCAAGCACATAACGTTCAGTGAACAACGTGCGGCGATGTAAATTTACTGGTGCTTCATCACCTGTCATAAAAGCCAGATCGATCTCTCCTTGTTCCGCTTTCCTTGCTACTTGTGAAGGAAGAGTGTGCACAACTGCGATACGTGTAGCTGGCGCAGCACTGCGTAACATTGCCAGGGCGGGCTCCAGGATAGTCATTGCACCATAATCAAAGGCAGCGATATTCCAGTGCTGCTTTGCCAGCGCTGGGTTAAAGGTACTTGAAGGAGCAATCACTTTTTGGATAGCGGCTAATGCATTCTGCAGAGGTTCCCGAAGCTCGTCGGCGCGCGCTGTGGGCCGCATACCACGCGGGCCAGGCAGGAGCAAAGGATCATCAAATATTTCCCTGAGTCTGGCGAGTTGCACGCTGACTGTAGGCTGCGACAGGTGTAAGCGTTCAGCAGCGCGCGTAACACTATGTTCTGACAAAAGTGCATCAAGCGTAACCAACAGATTTAAATCAATATTTCTTAAGGTATTAGTCATTTCAATACCGGGTATTTTAGAAATTCATTTTAACTATATCAGATGAGGGGCTAGTGTGTCGGGACTTACTCAAAAGGACTATTTATATGAATATTCTTCTTGTCCATGCCCAGCCTGAAACCACGTCATTAACACATCACCTTGTCAATATGGCCCAGGAGTTATTAACGGCCCAGGGGCACACCGTTATTCAATCGGATCTTTATGCCATGGGGTGGAAAGCAGTATTTGACGGCGATGACTTTCCTGATCGGATCAATACTGAACGCCTGTCTTTTATTGAAGAGTCGAAACACGCCTTTATACACAGCCGACAGACAGCAGATGTCGAACGGGAACAACGCAAGGTCCAGGCCGCCGATGCGGTTATCTTTCTTTTTCCGCTCTGGTGGTTCAGCATGCCCGCAATTATGAAAGGCTGGATAGAGCGGGTGTGGGCGTATGGCCTGGCATATGGGTATAAGGATAAAGGCAACGCGCATCGTTATGGAGAAGGTGCTTTTAGAGGTAAGCGTGCGCTACTGGCAGTTTCAGTTGGTGGCCCAGAACGTGATTATTCTCACAGGGGCATTAATGGCCCGCTGGAGCAATTACTCTTTCCCATCACGCACGGAACCCTTTTTTACACGGGAATGGAGGTATTACCCACGTTTGCTGTTTATAGTAGCGGGCGGATCGGTACTGAGGCCTTATTTGAGGCGGAAGCCAACTGGCGCAGCCGACTGGCAGGGCTGTTTGACGACATTCCGATTCCCTTCCGCGCACAAAATGCGGGAGATTACCCGGATCGTCATGTGCTGTCCGATCACCTTGCCCCGGGACAGAAAGGGCTTGCAGTGCATATTGCCGATACTTAATAACGTTCTGAAACTGACATAAGCAGTGTCAGGACGGTAAAGCTATTTGTTACTAAAAGAGGACTTCCACTTCTTGAATCAGTCCGCTTTGTGGCAGAAGCGGACGTTGTTAAGCCCACCTTCACCTCGCGCTGCCTCATTTTCAAAGCTGATGCTGCGCGGCACCCGAATGAACTGGTCACAGCCCGATACGACAGAACGGCTTACCGTCAACGGACGCACGCCATATCGGCGTTCCTCTGTAATTCACTGCTCCGGTATTAAAGTTTCATATCCTCTTGCCGTTAATATGTATAACTCCTTTTCAGTCGCATATTCGAACAGGAGTAAAGACATTCCGAATATTCTATCGTCACTATTTAAATTCAAAGGATGAATGATGCGCTATCTTAGAATTGCCGTTTTATTTTTATTAGCAATATTATTGACAGGGTGTACTTTGGCTAAAGACTATTACACAGCCCTTGATGATAACTCCTGCTATTACAATCAAGATAATCTTGTGTACAAATCGAGGAACGGCACCTGCGTATTCCTCGCAGACACTATATATGCAACGACATATGGTAATAAAAGTTACATTTTGTTATTCAGCTCTCTGTCTTCAAGTTCAGGCTACATGAACGTCTTTGAAGTGACCAGGCAAAACACTCCAGAGATTATTAATCTTTTCAAAAGTTTTATTGCATGGTCACGGCTGGATGAACGCCAGATGGAAATTGAAGAAGCTAATTTTAATAATAGCGATAAATCGAAGAGACAAGTTGCAACCAGTGGGCGCATTGAAAACCAGTATCAATATATTAGTAAGCCACCAAAAACGCTTGGGTATGAGAAATATGAGAACAGCCCTCTAATGATGATTCAAAAAAATTTAACCTTATTCGGTTTTCCGACGCCGGATTACTGGTTAGTTACGCCAGAAGATGCCCGTAAACTTATTTCCTTAATACAAATACTATCTGCCGACTTAGATTGATTTATAATTACGTCCCGAACAATTTTAGCTACGAGTTTAAACTTCATACAGGACTAGAATTATAGCACCCAGCCTTTTTGCCAATCATTCTTACGTACACAATGTGGAACCCGGTACGCGGGTTCTGCTGCTGGGGGAACACGACAGCAGCAGAACCCCGATCCGATTGATTGGGGTGTGCGCGAGTTTTAATAGCCGCTTATGAACGCGCGCGTTGTTCGCATGTTCAAAACACTCCGGCAAAATGGCAGGCACCTGGTTTATTTCAGTTGTCACAGGCTCCTTTGTCACAATTCAAAGTCAACAAATCGCTCATAGCTGTCCTTCGCCGCTTCGTTCCAGGAGCGGACCTATCATGGTTTTAAAAGCCTCAACATTAAGTGGCTAACTTAAGTGTGACACTACATTACTGATTTAGAGATGTTCTGTTCGAAGCACATCAATGCTCTTAAGAATTTATCGTGTTTTATTTAGTAACCACTCATCCCAAGCATTTTGCGCATCAATATCGTGATAGCCTCGGCTTTTGATCATGTCGCTGGCAATCTCTGCAGGTAACTTAATAGCAGTAGCATTATCTCGGATCGACTAAACATCCTCTCGTGTCAATTCTCGCCCGAAGTACTTCTCTTTGGGTGCAAGCAGCGCAACAACGGCAGGAATAAATACAATAGCCATGATTTGCAACACTCCATAAATGAATAAATTTAATTGATCTTGGTATAGATATCATGTCAATACATACCTTAATAGCTACTACATAACTGGAAAATTTTATATTTAAATTTGTTCGTGAGGAGCAAAAGTCAATTTATCGCACATAAGGGACAACCATACTCAAATCTCCCACATTGCAGGAGATTTAAGTATGAGCACGTCACCGTGGAACAAAGACCGTATCATCGGCCAAAAAGACCACTTCAGATATCTCATATCTGGGGGATCCGAATCCGGCTTGAACTGGAAGGTAAAACGCGTGATTTAGCTCTGTTCAATATGGCCCTGGACAGTAAGCTACGAGGCTGTGATCTTGTCAAACTCAAAGTATCTGATGTTGCATATGGTGGCTCTGTTTCAAGCAGAGCTACGGTGTTGCAACAAAAAACCGGTAGCCCTGTGCAATTTGAGGTAACTAAAGGGCAAGAGAAGGTGTTGCTGCATTGATAAAACTTGGAAGTTTGCATAGCAAAGACTTCTTGTTTCGGTCTCGGATCGGAACTAACGGGCACATATCAACCCGGCAATACAACGGAATTTTTCATGGATGGGTAGAAAAGCTTGGTTTCGAAGCTTCGCTTTACAGCACACACTCTATGAGAAGAATAAAACCTTACCTGATATACAAGAAAACCAAGAATCTCCGTGTAATCCAACTTCTGTTGGCCATAAGAAACTGGAAAGCACAGTCCGTTATCTGGGCATTGAAGTCGATGATGCATTAGAGATCTCTGCATCGATTAAAGTCTAAGGTTGTCAGGGCTGCGACAGCCGCCCTGTGCCAAAGTGGACATTGATAACATTAAGATATGTTAATTTATGGGGACCAGGTCAACGTATCCCTTGTTAAACTAAGCTTGAAAAAAAGAACGTACAATTTCTTGTCGCTGATGTTGGTTTAATTGGGTTTAACCACATTTACCGGCATAAGCTCTATCAAGCGATTATCAAGCCAGATTGCAAGAAAAGAGCCTTCTGATTTGTTCAGCTCGGAATACGATAGAACATGCTTCCCAGCACCCATCTGAGATAATAAGGTTTCACTCAACTTCAATTTAGAACTAATTGTTCCAACAACAAATTTAAATCTCAGAAATTTATGACCATCAATGCTCTCGATAAATACACTTGCAGGATTAACCCAGTTTGAATCACTTTTAACCTTCAATTCATTCCCGTCTTTAGAAATAATAAAGCTGGCATAAACGGTTTCGACCTTTCGTATATCGAGAAAAGCACCACGATCGGTGTTTGCATCCCACATTTTCCGCAGTCTACTCTGATTTTCCCTCTGTTGAATTTCGCTCTGACTCCTGACCAGTGCCAAATCTGTGGGACGATTTACATGGCTGACTACACTCGGGTCTTTGGCACCAAACAGCTTGTCCAGAAGCCCACGTGAGTCATGCTTACCTTTGAGTAGAGGGTCATGATCTGATTGCCAATGGTTATTTTGTATCAACCCCATCATGTAGAGAAAATTCTCAGTAAGTACGATATATAGATCACCTATCCCGTCCGCATAGGCTCCACCAACATCAGAATGTGCCCCAGGTAGTTTAATGATATTTATCCTTTGGGGTAATATCACGCTGGTTGGAAGGTGGCTTGGTAAATAAGTTGGCTTTATGTATTCGACGGTTGGAGTAAAAAGCAGGTTTCGGGTTTCGTCTTCTGCGACAAAATGCACGAGATAATCAAGCGAAGTTGGAATACTCAGATCAAGCTTGTCCTTTTGCCCAGTTGCCACAGTGTCATACAAAATGGCGTAAAAGTGCGGCTTTAACATTTCATTTTGTGGGTATTTTTTTCCCCATTCAGAATCGATTTGGTTCATAAATTCACGGGCCGTTGCGGCGCCCCGACTAAATCCCGTAACGAAAACACGAATTTCTGAGTGGGAGTCTTGCTTATACCATTTCTCAGCCTGATTGTAGAATTCTCTTGCGGCACGACTAGCTATTTCCATGCTGCTAGCTCCTGTCGCTGCGTCACTATTACTAATATCTCTACCCTGCATACCGGCGCCAGGATAGTAGATGGCGTCTGTAGTTCTGGCTATTCTAGCGACGAGGGTCTCTCTCTCATCTAATGGAATTCTGAGCCGGTCATTCATCGTGCCGTCAAAAGCAACTTTATAAATATGTATTCTTTTTCCAAGCTCTGGTGTAGTTATTAGAGGAGCCTGCATGGCAAAAGCTGACGCTTTTTCTACAACCTTTCTATCTGAAGGTTTAGTGGGTTCTGTTTTACTTTGGGAAAAAAAAGCGCTGCAGCTCACAAGGCCAATTAAGGCTACTAAGACGGCGGCGATTCTCACGAAATGATTCACAAAAAACATATTACCTCCATGTTTAAATTGATGTGTTTAACTAATTATGGGTCAAACCTGCACCGCTGTAACTCATGCGGATATATTCAATATTATTTTTCCGTAAGGCATCGCCCACACAAACAAAGCAAAGTTTTTTATAAAATGAGATAGCTGATGTTCTTGTATTAAGAAAAATGTGCCTGATATTATTTTCAGACAGTATAGCCACGATTGATTCCATCAGCTCTGTGCCATAATCCTGTCCCTAATATTATTGCCTAGTAGAAAAATTTCGGATTTGACAGGCTCCATCAGCAAGTAAAAGAATACACAAACAACAGACTAGCTCAGCTTGATGAAACGCGCCATAGTGAGCAACACTTTGCTCCCCCATGACCTAGCATTGCTCCACGTCTGATTTCGTCCACAGCACGGCTTGCCGAAGTACCAGGCAGTCCTCCTCTGTCACTTCCATTATGTTCAAATCCACATCTCCAGTTTGATAGCTGGCAGTTTCCGCTAAGAGTTGTTATTGACCTACTCCCGGTTGAGTATTACATGCCAATGTTAGTCCTACATCCCTGCGGTTATGACAAATACGAAATTCCGCTCTTCGCTCAGAGCAGACCTTAGTTAAATCTCATCTCCAATCAAACACTACTCGCGCTTTCGTTTTATTGCCTCCGAAAACACCCTTCACCCCTTAATTTTCGGGTCCAGCGCGTCGCGCAGCCCGTCTCCCAGCAAATTAAACGCCAGCACCGTGACGAAAATCGCCAGCGACGGGAAGAGCGCCACATGCGGGGCGATCACCATATCCGCGCGGGCTTCGTTGAGCATCGCGCCCCACTCCGGTGTCGGTGGCTGTGCACCGAGGCCAAGGAACGATAGGCTGGCGGCTGAGATAATCGAGGTGCCAATGCGCATGGTGAAATAGACCACGATGGAGGAGACCGTGCCCGGCAGAATATGGTGGAAGAGGATCACCGCATCGCTGGCACCGATACTGCGCGCCGACTCGATAAAGGTTTGCTGTTTCAGCACCAGCGTATTGCCGCGCACCAGCCGGGCAAACGCCGGCACCGAGAAGACCGCGACGGCGATAATCACATTCGCCATGCCGCTGCCCATAACCGCAACGACGGCAATCGCCAGCAGAATGCCGGGAAAGGCGAACAGCACATCGCAAATGCGCATAATGATGCGATCCCACCACCCTTCGTAGTAGCCCGCCAGCAGCCCCAGCACCGTGCCGATTGCCGCGCCAATCAGCACCGCGAAGACACCCGCTGCCAGCGAGATCTGCGCGCCCACCAGCACACGGCTAAAGATATCGCGCCCGAGCGAATCGACGCCAAACCAGTGCACCAGCGATGGCCCCTCGTTCAGCCGGTCATAATCGAAGTAGTTCTCCGCATCAAACGGGGCGATCCACGGCGCAATTACCGCCAGCAGGATCAGCAGCAGGACAAACAGCCCGGCGGTCATGGCCACGGGCTGACGGCAGAAGCGCCGCCAGAACTCATGCCACGGAGTGCGCACATGACCCGGTTTTACCGTGGGCATGGCATTTAAAATCGCCTGTCGACGCCAGTTTAACAATCGCATCCTTACTTGTACCTGATAGCGGGATTAAGGGCGGCGTAGAGAACATCCACCACTAAGTTGATAAGAATAAACTCCAGCGAGAAGAGCAGCACTTCCGCCTGAATCACCGGGTAGTCGCGCATCTCCACCGAATCGACCAGCAAACGACCAAGCCCCGGCCAGTTGAAGACCTTCTCCACCACAATCGACCCGCCGAGCAGGAAGCCAAACTGCAGCCCCATCATCGTCACCACCGGGATCATGGCATTGCGCAGGCCGTGCTTGAGGATCACCCACTTTTCGCTGACCCCTTTTGCCCGCGCGGTGCGCATATAGTCCTCATTGAGCACCTCGACGAAGGAGGCGCGGGTGAAGCGCGCCATCACCGCCGCCACCGCCGCGCCAAGGGTTAGCGACGGCAGAATATAGTGTTGCCAGCTCTCCGCGCCAACGGTTGGCAGCCAGCCCAGCTCAACGGAGAACACCTGCATCAGCAGCATCCCGAGCGCAAAGGCCGGGAATGAAAGCCCCGTCACCGCCACCGCCATCCCCAGGTGATCGGGCCAGCGGTTGCGCCACACGGCGGCGGCGATCCCCGCGCCCAGCCCAAACAGCATCGCCCACAGCATGCTGGTAAGGGTGAGCAGGAAGGTCGGCATAAAGCGGCTGGCGATCTCTTCCACCACCGGGCGGCGCGACGCCATCGACACGCCGAAATCCCCCTGCAACACGCTGGTGACGTAGTGCCAGAACTGCACCCACAGCGGCTGATCCAGCCCGAGCTGTCGGCGCACCAGCTCAATTACCTCGGCATCCGCTTCCGGCCCGGCAATCAGGCGCGCCGGATCGCCCGGCAGCAGGTGGACAAACAGAAACACCAGCACGGCCACAATCAGCAGCGTCGGAATCAGGCCCAGCAAGCGTTTAATAATATAATTCAGCATCTCATCTTCCCTCACTCCGCCCCCTGTCCTGCAAGGCGGCGTGAGTTATCTATTGCAAATCGGCGTTATCAAAACTAAAGCCGGTATCCGGCATGATGTAAAAACCGGTCAGTTTTTTGTTATGAGCGGAAACCAGCTTCTCAACCACCAGCGGCACCCACGGCGACTCTTTCCAGAGGATATCCTGCGCCTCTTTATAGAGCCGCGCTTTTTCATCTGTGCTGGTGGTTTTCAGCGCGTCGGCCAGATCCTTATCCACCTGCGGGTTGCTGTAGAAGGCGGTGTTGAACTGGGTTGGCGGCCAGTTCCAAGACGCAAACAGCGGCGAGAGCGCCCAGTCCGCTTCGCCGGTCGAAGAGGTCCAGCCGGTATAGAACATACGCACCCCGCTCTGCTTCTGCCCTTTCGCTTCAACTTCCGCCGCGCGTTGCCCGGCATCCATCGCCGTCACCTGCACTTTGATCCCCACCTGCGCCAGCTGCTGCTGGGTAAATTGCAGCACCTTCTGCGCGGTGCTGTGATTATGGGAAGACCAGAGCGTGGTGGTGAAGCCCTGCGGATAGCCCGCCTCTTTCAGCAGCTCGCGCGCTTTAGCCGGATCGTACGGCCAGGGTTGATAGCTCTGTGAATAGGCAATGGTCGGCGGCAATACGCCGGTCGCTGGCGTGGCAAAACCGGCAAACGCCACTTTCACCAGCGCCTGGCGGTTAATGGCGTAGTTGATCGCCTCGCGCACTTTCGGGTTGTCGAACGGCTTTTGCGTCACGTTCATACTGATGTAGCGCTGCATAATCGACGGGCTGGTGACCAGCTCCAGCTTACTGTTTCGTTTCAGCACCGCCGCCTGCTCATAGGGGATGGGGAAGGCGAACTGCGCCTCGCCGGTCTGCAACATCGCCGCGCGGGTGTTGTTATCCACCACCGGGCGCCAGGTGATGGAGTCCAGCTTCGGCAGGCCTTGCTGCCAGTAGCCGGCAAACTTTTTCACCTTCACAAAATCGGTCTGGTTCCATGCTTCCAGCGTATAGGGGCCGGTGCCGACCGGGTGGAAGCCGATCTCTTTGCCATATTTTTTCAGCGCCGCCGGTGAAATCATCGCCGAGGCCGGGTGGGCAAGGATATTGATAAACGCCGAGAAGGGCTGCTTGAGGGTGATCTTCACCGTGCTCTCATCGACCACCTCGGTGCTGGCGATATTTTTATAGAGGTTGTAGCGCTTAAGGCTGTTCGCCGGGTTGCTGGCGCGGTCGAGGTTCGCTTTCACCGCTTCGGCGTTAAAATCGGTGCCATCCTGGAACTTCACCCCTTTGCGCAGCTTGATGGTGTAGACCAGCCCGTCGTCGGAGACGGTGTAACCCTCTGCAAGCACATTGACCAGCTTCATCTCTTTATCAAGGCCAAACAGCCCCTGATAGAAGGACTTAGCCACCGCCTGCGAGAGCGTATCGTTGGCGTCATAGGGATCAAGGGTGGTGAAGTTGGAACCGACCGCTACCACCACATCTTTCGCGGCAAATGCCGGGAGGGCGGTCAGCGCGACAACCACGCCTGCAACGGCCCGCCAGTGTCGGGAAATGATCTCTGTCATGCTGCTCTCCTGAAAAACCCTGTCTGTCATCAATTAAAAACGCGACTGCGTGCTGCCGGGCGTCGTTCTGGCGACGAAGTGCCCTGGCCCCACGTTTTGCAGCTGTACGCGCTGCATTGTTTCCCCGCGTTTACGAATATTACTCGGCATATCATCGGATAAGAGCACCCGCTGCGGCGGCTGGTGGGCAGGATCGGCCACCGGCACCGCCGACATCAGCTTGCGGGTATAGGGGTGCTGCGGGTTTTCAAACACCGCGCGGCGCGGGCCGATCTCAACGATCTGCCCGAGATACATCACCGCCACACGGTGGCTGATCCGCTCCACGACCGCCATATCATGGGAGATAAAGAGAAACGCGATCCCCAACTCGCGCTGCAGATCGAGCAGCAAATTGATGATCTGCGCGCGAATCGAAACATCCAGCGCCGAAACGGACTCATCGGCCACCACCACGCGCGGGTTCAGCGCCAGCGCGCGGGCGATGCAAATACGCTGCCGCTGGCCGCCGGAAAACTCGTGCGGATAGCGCCACGCGTGCTCCGGCTTCAGCCCGACGCGCTCGAGCAGCCACTCCACGCGCTGGTGTGCTTCCGCTTCGCCGAGAAGATTGTGCACGCGCAGTGGTTCAATAATTGAATCGCCCACCGTCTGGCGCGGATCGAGCGAGGCGTACGGATCCTGAAAAATAAACTGAATATCGCGGCGCACCAGCTTCATCTTGTGATCCGGCAGGGTGTCGATGCGCTCGCCGTTAAAGGTAATCGAGCCGCCCTGGCTCTCCACCAGCCGCAGCAACGCACGTCCGGTGGTCGATTTTCCGCTGCCTGATTCGCCGACAATCGCCAGCGTTTCGCCGGGCCAGAGATCGAAGCTGATGCCCTCTACCGCATGCACCTCTTTGGTGATGCGGTTAAGCAAGCCGCCGCGCAGGGGGAAGCGCGCCACCAGGTCGCGAACCTGCAAAATCGGCTCGCCGGGCACCACGGTATCCTGCTCCGTTTCCGGCTCCTGCACCTGCGGGTTTTTCGCCGAGATAAGCGGGAAGCGGCGCGGCAGATCGCTGCCATTCATCGCGCCAAGCTTCGGCACTGCCGCCAGCAGCGCTTTGGTATAGGGGTGCTGCGGGTCGCGGAAGACGCACTCGACGCTGCCGGTCTCCACCGCTTCGCCCTGATTCATCACCAGCACGCGATCGGCGATGTCCGCGACCACGCCCATATCGTGGGTAATAAAGATCACCCCCATCGACATCTCTTTTTGCAGCACGGCGATAAGCTGCAAAATCTGCGCCTGGATCGTGACATCCAGCGCGGTGGTTGGCTCATCGGCAATCAGCACCGCCGGGCGACAGGAGAGCGCCATGGCGATCATCACCCGCTGGCGCATGCCGCCGGAGAGCTGATGGGGAAAACTGGAGAGAATGGATTGCGCTTCGGGAATACGCACCAGGTCGAGCATACGCCGCGCTTCCCGCATCGCCTGCTCACGGCCCAGTTTCTGATGGAGGCGAATCGACTCGGCAATCTGCTCACCAACCGGGAAAACCGGGTTGAGCGAGGTCATCGGCTCCTGGAAAATCATCGCGATATCCGCCCCGCGCACGCTGCGCATCTGCGAGGAGGAGAGCGTGTTGATATCGACCTTCTGGCGGTTGCGCCGCGTCAGGCAGATATGATCGCAGTTCACTTCGCCGCCCGCCTGCTCAATCAACTTGAGCAGCGAGAGCGCGGTAACCGACTTCCCGGAGCCAGATTCGCCGACAATCGCCAGCGTTTCGCCCCGTTTCAGATTAAAAGAGAGGTTACGTACCACCGGGGTAAGCTGCTTCTCATGGCTAAATGCGATATTCAGATTGCTGACGTCAAGAACCACGTCTGCCTCTGGTTCAAAGCCTTGCGACACCCCACTCTCCTTTTTTACGATTGCTGCCTTTGGGAAAGACGATTTCTGAATATAGGAAGTCGTTACAACGATGTAAAGCAATGTGATAACAATGAGGTAGACGCAAGTCATATTGGCCCCTCCCCTTTTCTGCCATAATGGCCGCTTCTCGCGTTGACTGGATAGAAATTATGGAATCTGCAAATGGCCTGATCTCGCTGGAGACGGCGCTGTCGAAAATGCTGTCACGCATTTCACCGCTCACTGAGCATGAAACCCTGCCGCTGCTCGCCTGTTTTGGCCGCGTAGTCGCACAAGATGTTGTTTCGCCGCTGAATGTCCCCGGTTTTGATAACTCAGCGATGGACGGCTATGCCGTGCGCCTGGCGGACCTCAGCGGCGGCAACGCGCTGCCGGTAGCAGGTAAAGCCTTTGCCGGGCAGCCCTTTAGCGGCGAGTGGCCGCAAGGCACCTGCATACGCATTATGACCGGCGCACCGATCCCGGCGGGCTGCGAGGCGGTGGTGATGCAGGAGCAGACGGAGCAGAGCGACGACGGCATCCGCTTTACCGCCGAGGTGCGCGCTAACCAAAACATTCGCCGCGCGGGCGAAGATATCGCCAAAGGCGCCAGCGTCTTTACGGCGGGCACAAAACTGACCGCCGCCGAGCTGCCGGTGCTCGCCTCCCTCGGCATTGCCGACGTCAGCGTGGTGCGCAAAGTGCGCGTAGCCCTCTTCTCCACCGGTGATGAACTGCAACTGCCGGGCCAGCCGCTGTCTGACGGGCAGATTTATGACACTAACCGCCTGTCGGTCCACCTGATGCTGGCACAGCTTGGTTATGAGGTGATTAACCTCGGGATTGTGCCGGACGATCCGCAGAAACTGCGTGATACCTTTATCGCCGCCGACAGCCAGGCGGACGTGGTGATCAGCACCGGCGGCGTGTCGGTGGGCGAAGCGGACTACACCAAAACCATTCTTGATGAGCTGGGTGAAATCGCCTTCTGGAAGCTGGCGATCAAACCGGGCAAACCTTTTGCGTTCGGCAAGCTAACAAAGAGCTGGTTCTGCGGCCTGCCGGGCAACCCGGTCTCCGCCACCCTCACCTTCTACCAGTTGGTGCTGCCGCTGCTGGCGAAACTGAGCGGCAATGGCGCGGATGTGACGCCACTGCGTTTTCGCGCGCGCGTTATCGGCGGGCTGAAAAAGTCGCCGGGACGCCTCGATTTCCAGCGCGGGATTGTCAGCCGTGGCGAAGATGGCACGCTCGAAGTGCGCACCACCGGCCATCAGGGCTCGCACATTTTCAGCTCCTTCAGCCAGGGCAACTGCTTTGTGGTGCTGGAGCGCGAGCGCGGCAACGTGGCGGCGGGCGAATGGGTAGATGTGGAGATGTTTAACCATCTCTTCGGGGGCTGACGATGGCAGAAGAGCTCAGCGACAGCGAGATGATGCGCTACAACCGGCAGATTACTCTGCGTGGGTTCGATTTTGACGGCCAGGAGCGGTTAAAAGCCGCGCGCGTGCTGGTGGTCGGGCTCGGCGGGCTTGGCTGCGCGGCGGCGCAATATCTGGCGGCGGCGGGCGCGGGCACAATGACGCTGCTCGATTTCGATACGGTAGCGCTGTCAAACCTGCAGCGCCAGACGCTGCACGGCGATGCGGATATCGGTCGCGCTAAAGTGGACTCTGCCCGCGAGTCGCTGCTGCGTATCAACCCGCATGTCGAGTATGTCACCATTAATGCGCTGCTTGATGAAGCGGCGCTGTTCGCGCAGATTGCCGCGCACGATCTGGTGCTGGACTGCACTGACAATGTGGCGATCCGCAACCAGCTCAACGCCGGCTGTTTTCAGCATAAAGTGCCGCTGGTCTCCGGCGCGGCGATCCGCATGGAGGGGCAGATCAGCGTCTTTACCTGGGCGGACGGCGCGCCCTGCTATCGCTGTTTGAGCCGCCTGTTTGGCGAGAATGCGCTGACCTGCGTGGAAGCAGGCGTGATGGCGCCGCTGGTCGGCGTTATTGGATCAATGCAGGCGATGGAAGCGATTAAGGTGTTGACCCATTACGGCACGCCCGCCGCGGGCAAGATCGTGATGTACGATGCGATGCAGTGCCAGTTCCGCGAGATGAAGCTTATGCGTAACCCGCAGTGTGAAGTGTGCGGCGATGGCACACCGCCCGCGGCTTAATTGCCGGATGGCGGCGTAAACGCCTTATCCGGCCTACGGGTCTGCGGGCGTCTTTTGCCGGATGGCGGCGGTTTTGTAGGCCGGGTAAGCGCAGCGCCACCCGGCAGTTTCCCTGTCGGGCACAAGGCATAAACCGCGAACCCCATCACAGCAACTTTCATTCGAAAGTTATTTAATCTCCATATGAAATATGTGGAGATGGTCGATGATTTTCAATATTCAGCGCTACTCAACCCATGACGGCCCCGGCATCCGCACGGTGGTGTTCCTGAAAGGGTGCCCGTTGCGCTGCCGCTGGTGCCAGAACCCGGAAAGCCGCGCCCGATCGCGCGACCTGCTGTTTGACCCTCGCCTCTGCCTTACCGGCTGCGATTTGTGCCAGCGCGCCGCGCCTTCGGTGATCGAACGCGCGCAAAATCATCTCTTGATCCAGCGTGAAAAGATCACCGATGCAGCGCTGGATACCCTCACCGGCTGCTGCCCGACCGAAGCGCTGAGTGTCTGCGGCGAGGAGAAATCCGTGGCGGAGATAATGGCGACGGTGCTGCGCGACAAACCCTTTTACGATCGCAGCGGCGGTGGCGTGACCCTCTCCGGCGGCGAGCCCTTTATGCACCCCGAACTTTCAGAGGCACTGCTGCGCGAGAGCCATCAGCACGGCATCCATACCGCCGTTGAGACCTGCCTGCATGTGCCGTGGCGTTATATCGAACCCTCACTGCCGTGGGTGGATCTCTTTCTCACCGATCTTAAACATGTCGATGAGAATGCCTTTCGTGCCTGGACGAACGGCTCTGCCGCACGCGTGCTCGATAATCTGCAACGCCTCGCCCGCGCCGGGAAAAAGATGATTATTCGCGTGCCGCTGATCCCCGGCTTTAACGCCGATAAAGCCTCCATTGAAGCTATCACTACTTTCGCTGCCGACCAGCTGCACGTCGGCGAGATCCACTTTCTGCCCTATCACACGCTGGGCATGCAGAAGTTTGACCTGCTCGGCGAAACCTGTACCGCTCCTGAAAAACCGCTCGACGACCCTGAACTGCTGGCATTCGCCGCGGCATTTGCCCGCCAGAAAGGGCTGGCGACGACACTGCGAGGATAAAATTATGACTCTGATGCAACTCAACACGCTGCCTGAGCGCATCCGCGCGCATAAACAGGCGCTGATCTCGATTGTAAAACCGCCAATCTGCACCGAACGCGCGCTGCACTACACACAGATTTATCAGCAGCATATGGATAAGCCACTGCCGGTGCGCCGCGCGCTGGCGTTAGCCCATCACCTGGCGCAGCGCACTATCTGGATCAAACATGACGAGCTGATTATCGGCAATCAGGCAAGCGAAGTGCGCGCCGCGTCGATCTTCCCCGAGTACACCGTCTCGTGGATTGAGAAAGAGATTGATGATCTGGCGGATCGTCCCGGCGCGGGCTTTGCGGTTAGCGAAGCGAATAAGCGCGTTCTGCATGAAGTCTGCCCGTGGTGGCGCGGCCAGACGGTGCAGGATCGCTGCTACGGCATGTTTACCGACGAGCAGAAAGCTTTGCTGGCGAGCGGCATTATCAAAGCCGAAGGCAATATGACCTCCGGCGATGCGCACCTGGCGGTGAACTTCCCGCTGCTGCTGGCAAAAGGGCTGGATGGCCTGCGTGAGCATGTGCGCGAGCGCCGCACGCGGATTGATTTGACGCAGCTTGCGGATCTGCACGGCGAGCAGTTCCTGAAAGCGATTGATATCGTGCTTGAGGCCGTCAGCCTGCATATTGTGCGTTTTGCCGATCTTGCGCGCACGATGGCGGCTGACGAGCCGCGCGAAAGCCGCCGCGACGAGCTGCTGGCCATCGCCGAGAACTGTGAGCTTATTGCCCACCAGCCGCCGCGCACCTTCTGGCAGGCACTGCAACTCTGCTACTTTATCCAGCTACTGTTGCAGATTGAATCCAACGGCCATTCGGTGTCGTTTGGCCGAATGGATCGGTACCTTTACCCCTTCTGGCGTCGCGATGTCGAGCTGCAACAGACGCTGCACCGCGAGCAGGGCATTGAGCTGTTGCAGAGCTGCTGGCTGAAGCTGCTGGAGGTGAACAAAATCCGCTCCGGCAGCCACTCGAAAGCCTCGGCGGGCAGCCCGCTCTACCAGAATGTCACCATTGGCGGGCAGGTGTGGCACAACGGCCAGATCCATGACGCGGTTAACCCGCTCTCTTACGCCATCCTCGAATCCTGCGGGCGGTTGCGCTCCACGCAGCCAAACCTCAGCGTGCGCTATCACGCCGGAATGAGTGACGATTTCCTCGACGCCTGCGTGCAGGTGATCCGCTGCGGGTTTGGCATGCCAGCATTTAATAACGATGAGATTGTCATTCCGGCCTTTATCGCGCTGGGCGTGGAGCCTGCCGATGCGTACGACTACGCGGCGATTGGCTGTATCGAAACCGCCGTCGGCGGCAAGTGGGGCTACCGCTGCACCGGCATGAGCTTTATCAACTTCGCCCGCGTGATGCTGGCGGCGCTGGAGGGCGGGCGTGACGCCACCAGCGGCGAAGTTTTTCTGGCGCAAAAAGAGGCGCTGTCGGCAGGCAACTTCCGCCATTTTGATGACGTGACAGCGGCATGGGACCGGCAGATCCGCTACTACACGCGCAAATCGATTGAGATTGAGTATGTTGTCGACACCATGCTGGAGGAGAACGTGCCGGATATCCTCTGTTCGGCGCTGGTCGACGACTGCATTGAGCGGGCGAAGAGCATCAAACAGGGCGGTGCGAAGTATGACTGGGTCTCCGGCCTGCAGGTGGGCATCGCCAATCTTGGTAACAGTCTCGCGGCGGTGAAAAAGCTGGTGTTTGAGCAGGGCCTTATCGGTCAACAGCAGCTGTCCGCAGCGCTGGCGGCAGATTTCGACGGCCTGAGCCATGAGCAGCTTCGCCAGCGGCTTATCAACAGCGCGCCGAAGTATGGCAATGATGATGAGAGCGTTGATGCCCTGCTGGTGCGCGCGTATCAGACCTATATCGACGAGCTGAAGCAGTATCATAACCCGCGTTACGGGCGTGGGCCGATTGGCGGCAAATACTACGCTGGTACCTCGTCGATCTCCGCCAACGTGCCGTTTGGCGCGGCAACCATGGCCACGCCGGACGGGCGCAAAGCCCATACCCCGCTGGCGGAGGGGGCAAGCCCGGCCTCCGGCACCGACCATCTTGGGCCGACGGCAGTGATCAACTCCGTCGGCAAACTGCCGGTTGGCGCGATCCTCGGCGGCGTGCTGCTTAACCAGAAACTTAACCCCTCGACGCTGGAAAATGACGGCGACCGACAGAAGCTGATGGCCCTGCTGCGTACCTTTTTTGAGGTACATAAGGGGTGGCATATTCAGTACAACATTGTCTCGCGCGAAACGCTGCTCTCCGCGAAGCAGCACCCGGATCGGTATCGTGATTTGGTGGTGCGCGTTGCCGGTTACTCGGCGTTTTTCACCGCCCTGTCGCCGGATGCGCAGGACGATATCATTGCCCGCACCGAACATACGTTGTGATGTTAAGGTTAGAAACCATTACGCGTTAACCAAGTATTTCGAATCGCAGGAAGGCGGCAAGGTGGCGCATCCCCGGGAGTTTACAAAAAGTAAATGACCGGGGTAAGCCACCGCAGCCAACACACCTGCGGCTCGAAAGACGACGGTTAACTTTCGAATGAAATAAAATTTGTGTAACTCATCACATTCTCTCTAGAATGTTGCTCCTCGTTATGACATTCAGGAGCGCTATATATGACCGTCAAAGTTATCGTCACTGATATGGACGGAACTTTCCTTGATGACGCCAAAAAGTACGATCGCACGCGGTTTATGGCGCAATTCGAGCAACTCCAGCAGCGCAATATCGAATTCGTGGTTGCCAGCGGCAACCAGTACTACCAACTCATCTCCTTCTTCCCGGAGCTTAAAGACCGCATCTCCTTCGTCGCCGAAAACGGCGCGCTGGTCTACGAACACGGCCAACAGCTGTTCCACGGCGAACTGACCCGCCACGAATCCCAGGTGGTGATGGGCGAGCTGTTAAAAGGCGGCGGTATGAACTTTGTCGCCTGCGGGCTTGAGAGCGCCTATATCAACGAAGCCGCGCCGCAAGCGTTTGTCGATCTGATGGCGGAGCATTATCACCGCTTAAAGCCGGTGCGCGACTTCACGCAGATTGACGATACGCTGTTTAAATTCTCCCTGAATCTGCCGGACAGCGAGATCCCGGCGCTGGTTGATGAGCTGCACACCTCCCTCGACGGGATTATGAAACCGGTGACCAGCGGCTTCGGCTTTGTCGATCTGATTATCCCCGGCCTGCATAAAGCCAACGGTATTTCGCGTCTGCTCAAGCGCTGGAACCTCTCCCCGCAAGCATGTGTGACGCTGGGCGATAGCGGAAACGACGCCGAGATGCTGCGCATGACCGACTACTCTTTCGCCATGGGCAACGCCACCGACGCGATTAAAGCCATTGCCCGTCACCAGACCGATGACAACAACCACCACGGCGTGCTGAATGTGATTCAGGCCGTGCTGGATAACACTGCCCCATTCGACCGCTGATCCCCCTGCCGACGCCCCACCGTCGGCACTCTTCCTTTGCCTTTTCCCGCTTTGTGCAATCCATCAAGTTTTTAAACTTGCATTAACTTATTTTTAACTTAGATTGTCATTTGTAATCTTAATTACTTTCGAATGAAAGAAAGAGGTGCCTATGACGTTTACCCATGAAACCCTTCCTGCCGACCACAAAACCGCCATCCGCCAAATGAAACAGGCGCTGCGTGCGCAAATTGGCGATGTACAACAGCTGTTCGATCAACTCAGCGCGCGTATTAGTGAGCGCGTGGAGGAGATTAAGGCGATAAAAGCCCGCGGCGAATCCGTCTGGCCGCAGCTAAACTATGCCGATCTCGCCAACGGATGCGTGACCGAGGCACAGCGCGCGCTGATCAAACGTCGCGGCTGCGTGGTGATTAAAGGCCATTTCCCGCGCGAGCAGGCGCTGGGCTGGGATCGCGCCATGCTCGACTACCTGGCGGAAAACCATTTTGATGAGGTCTATAAAGGCCCGGGCGACAGCTTCTTCGGCACGCTGGAGGCTTCGCGCCCGGAGATCTACCCGATCTACTGGTCACAGGCGCAGATGCAGGTGCGCCAGAGCCATGAGATGGCGGCCGCGCAATCTTTCCTCAACCGGCTGTGGCGGTTTGAGAGCGAAGGCCGCACGTGGTTTAACCCCGATATCAGCGTCATCTACCCGGATCGCATTCGCCGCCGCCCGCCGGGCACCACCTCGAAAGGGCTGGGGGCGCATACGGATTCCGGCGCGCTGGAGCGCTGGCTGCTGCCGGCCTATCAGCGCGTCTTTGCCAACGTCTTTAACGGCAAACTGGATCAATATGATCCATGGGATGCGGCGCACCGCACCGAGGTGGAGGAGTACACGGTTGAGAACACCACCAAATGTTCAGTGTTTCGCACCTTCCAGGGCTGGACGGCGCTGTCGGATATGATCGCTGGTCAGGGGTTGCTGCACGTGGTGCCGATCCCCGAGGCGATGGCCTACATTCTGCTGCGCCCGTTGCTGGACGACGTGCCGGACGATGAGCTGTGCGGCGTGGCACCCGGCCGCGTGCTGCCGGTTTCAGAGAAGTGGCACCCGCTGCTGATGGAAGCGCTGAGCAGCATTCCAGCGCTTGAAGCGGGTGATTCCGTCTGGTGGCACTGCGATGTGATCCACTCGGTCGCCCCGGTGGAAAACCAGCAGGGCTGGGGCAATGTGATGTATATCCCCGCCGCCCCGCTGTGTGAGAAGAACCTGGCTTATGCCCGCACCGTGAAGATTGCGCTGGAGCAAGGCGCTTCGCCCGGTGATTTCCCGCGCGAGGATTATGAGCGCGACTGGTCAGGCCGCTTTACGCTCGCCGATCTGAATGAACACGGTAAGCGCGCGCTGGGAATGGAGAGTTAAGCATCATACAGCCCGTCGCCGGCCACGGCGGTGCGTCGCTGCCCTGGACGTATCCGCCGTACCGACTCGCGCACTGCCAGCGTGCCGTTTAACAGCAGCGAGCCGGTCGGTGCCTGTGGGCGGATCAGGCGCTGCTGCAATAGCTGTACCGCTTCCGCGCCAAGTTCATCCCGCGGAACATGCACTGCGGTAAGCGGCACATCCTGAATTGCCGCGAGGTTAAAGGCGTCGATACTCATCACCGAAACATCCTGCGGCACGCGCAAACCCCGCTGCAGCAGCGCCTGCACCGTCCCCTGCGCCATAAAATCCCCACTGACCAGAAATGCGGTCGGCGGCGTTTTGTTCGCCGGATCGTCCAGCCACTCCGCCACCCGCAGCGCCGCCTCTTTGGCGCTAAAGCTGGGTACGGTGATGAGATCCCGTTTGCTGTTAAACCGCAGGTTCTGCTGCTGCCACGCGGCTTTAATGCCTGCCAGACGCAGATCCATGGTGTAACGGCGCAGGCACATCACATTCACCACATCGCGGTGGCCCATATCAAAGAGATAGCGGGCGGCAAACTCGCCGATGGTGCGGTGATCCGGCGCAATCGAGGGCAGGCGCATACGCCCATCGCGGCAGTTGATCAGCACGCAGGGTTTGCCGATATCCGCCGCCAGCTCGTGAATATGGGTATCGTCAATGCCGAGCAGGATCGCCGCCTGCGTCTCTGGCGCATTCATACGCGCCAGAAATTCATTAGCGTCGCTGTCCAGCTCCTCAAGCGCGCAGTAGCGCAGCCGCACGTCGTGGGGCTCGAGCGCTTTATTGATGCTCTGAATCACACGGTAGTAGAAGATATCGGAGCGCTCATCAAAGGCGCGCTGCGGCGCAAAGACAATCAGGTTATTGAGCAGCAGCCGTCCGGCGGCAATCCCCTCCATCACCCCCAGTTCACGGGCGCAGGCCAGCACCGCCGCGCGCGCTTTTTCGCTGGTGTTGGCTTTTCCCGCCAGCACCCGCGAAACGGTGCTGGTCGACAGATTTGTGCGCCGGGCAATTTCGCTGATTTTGAGCTTTTTATCCATTCTGTGATCTTGCTCCGTTTGTGAAATGGGAAAATTTTCATAGAGCGGAAAGCCTGTTATTTATGGCTTTGATTGCAGTGTGCCGCAATATTCGGTCAATTGATGAGAATCCTTGCACAAAATCGACTTTAGCCGCGCTTTTTTCTCCCCTACGGTAAATGTGTCATACAACTTCCATACTAGTTGTGTGTGTTCTTAAGACAAAAACCAAGAAAAAAATCATCACGCGCGCCTGGCGGTATAACAACTTTTCACCCGGCCGCGATAACGCAACGTCCCTACAAAACGATGAGCGGAGAACACCATGAGCCAGGGGATTAACAACGACGTGGCGGCCACAAGCAGTCGCCGAATCTTCAAAAAATTACGCTGGTGGATGCTGGTACTCTTTCTGTTTGGCGTGACGGTGAACTACATCACCCGTAACTCGCTGGGCATCCTGGCCCCGGAACTGAAAACCAGCCTCGGTATTACTACCGAACAATATTCATGGATTGTCGGCGCATTTCAGCTGGCGTATACCCTGTTCCAGCCGCTGTGTGGCTGGTTAATCGATGTGATTGGCCTGAAAGTGGGCTTTATGGTCTGCGCGATCATCTGGGCGCTGGCCTGTATGTTCCACGCTGGCGCAAGCAGTTGGATCCATCTGGCGATTTTGCGCTTTACCATGGGCGCGTCGGAAGCGGCGGCAACGCCCGCTAACGCCAAAACGATCGGCGAGTGGTTCCCGAAATCGGAGCGTCCGGTCGCCGCTGGCTGGGCGGGCGTTGGCTTCTCCATCGGCGCAATGTTGGCCCCGCCAATTATCTACTTCGCCCACGCCTCGTTTGGCTGGCAGGGGGCGTTTATGTTTACCGGCGTGCTGGCGCTGCTGTGGGTGATTTTGTGGTGGGCGTTTTATCACAACCCGGACAAACACCCGAACCTCAGCCGCGAAGAGCTGGCCTTTATGGCGGAACCGGCGTGGGCGGTGCTGAGCTTCTGGGTGCCGCTCTATCTGGCGAAAGAGCACGGCATGGATCTGAAACAGATTGCGATGTTCGCCTGGCTCCCCTTCCTCGCCGCCGATCTCGGCAGCGTCGCCAGCGGCTATCTCACCAAACTCTATACCCGCTGGTTCGGCTGCTCGCGCGTCAACTCGGTGGTTGCCAGTTCCCTGACCGGCGCGTTCCTGATGATCTCGCTGGCCATTGTGGCGATCACCCGCGATCCCTATATCACCATTGTGCTGATCTCGATTGGCGGCTTCGGCCACCAGATCATCTCCTGCATGTTGAGCGCGCTGGTGGTCGAGTCATTCGACAAAGGCCAGATGGCAACCGTCAACGGCATGCGCGGCTCGGCGGCGTGGATCGCCAGCTTCCTCTTCTCACTGCTGATTGGCGTTACCGCCGACAAGATTGGCTTCAACCCGCTGTTTATTGCCATGGGTTTCTTTGACCTGATTGGCGCTATTTTCCTGGTGGCATTTATTGCTGAACGTCGCGCAAAACGCGCCTGATTGTGGAAGTCTGCTATGAAAACGCTGAAGAACTGGACGTTACAAAAACAGAGCGCTCATCACGTTGAGCTATTGGTTGATGGGCAACATACGCTCTGCCTCTATGTGCTGGAAGCGAACCTGTTTCGCGTGCTGATTAAGCGCAAGGGCGAGCTGGCGCTGGCGCGCACCTGGAGCATCGCGCCAGAGGAGGATGTGCCGTGGGAGGGGCGCAGCCGTGAGGATCTGAGTGGTTTTAGCCTGCCCGCGTGGAAACTTGAACAGCAGCAGGAGACGCTGACCGTTGAGAGCGAGACTCTGCGCGTGACGGTGCACCAGCCGTTATGGCTGGAGTGGCACTACCGTAATGAAGCGGGCGAGTGGCAGTGGCTGGCAGGCGATCGCCCTACCAGCGCTTATCAGATCAATGCTCACGGCGACGGTGTGGCGCACTACCTCAGCCGTAAAAAGGAGGAGCGTTTTTACGGCCTCGGCGAGAAAGCGGGCAACCTGCAACGCACCGGACAGCGCTATGAGATGCGCAACCTGGATGCGATGGGCTACAACGCGGCGAGCACCGACCCGCTCTATAAACATGTCCCTTTCACCCTCACCCGCCGGGATGATGTCAGCTACGGGCTGTTTTACGACAACCTCAGCAGCTGCTGGCTGGATCTCGGGAATGAGATCGATAACTACCACACCGCCTATCGCCGCTGGCAGGCGGAAGCGGGCGATATCGATTACTACATTTTTACCGGCGCGCGTGCGCTGGATGTCACTAAAGCCTTTGTACGCCTGACGGGCAAAACCCTCTTCGGGCCGAAGTGGAGCCTCGGCTACAGCGGCTCGACCATGCACTACACCGATGCGCCGGATGCGCAAAACCAGCTGATGAACTTTATCCGCCTGTGTGAAGAGCATGCGATCCCCTGCGACTCGTTCCAGCTCTCATCGGGTTACACCTCGATTAACGGCAAACGCTACGTCTTTAACTGGAACTACGACAAAGTGCCGCAGCCGAAGGTGATGAGCCAGGCGTTTCACGATGCCGGGCTGAAGCTGGCGGCCAATATCAAACCCTGCCTGTTGCAGGATCACCCGCGCTATCACGAAGTGGCAGAGAGAGGCCTGTTTATTCGCGATTCGGAGAACCCCGGGCCGGAGCGCTCCAGCTTCTGGGATGACGAGGGTTCGCATCTCGATTTCACCAACCCGCAGACCATTGCCTGGTGGCAGGAGGGCGTGACTACGCAACTGCTGGAGATGGGGATCGACTCCACCTGGAACGACAATAATGAGTTTGAAGTGTGGGATGGCGAAGCGCGCTGCGCGGGCTTCGGTCAGGAGATCGCCATCAAGCATATTCGCCCGGTGATGCCGCTCCTGATGATGCGCGCCTCGATGGAAGCGCAGCAGCGTTTCGCGCCGGACAAACGCCCTTATCTCATCTCCCGCTCCGGTTGCGCCGGGATGCAGCGCTATGTGCAGACCTGGAGCGGTGATAACCGCACAAACTGGCAGACGCTGCGCTACAACACCCGCATGGGGCTGGGGATGAGTTTGTCCGGGCTTTATAACGTCGGGCACGATGTCGGCGGCTTCTCCGGCGACAAACCGGATGCCGAGCTGTTTGTGCGCTGGGTGCAAAACGGCGTGATGCATCCGCGTTTTACCATCCACTCGTGGAATGATGACCAGACGGTAAACGAACCGTGGATGTACCCGGCAGTGACGCCTGCGATCCGCAGCGCGATTGAGCTGCGCTACCGCCTGCTGCCCTACCTTTACACCCTGCTGTGGCAGGCGTATGCCGATGATGAGCCGATGCTGCGCCCGACCTTCCTCGATCATGAGCATGATGCGCAGACCTTTGAGGAGTGTGATGACTTCCTGCTCGGGCGCGATCTGCTGGTCGCCAGTGTCGTTGAGCCGGGTCAGCGCGAGCGTTCTCTCTGGCTGCCCGCCAATGAGAGCGGCTGGTACGATTTTTATACCGGGGCGTGGTACGCGCCAGGCCAGTGGGTGACGCTGGATGCACCGCTGGAAAAATTACCGCTACTGGTGCGCGCCGGTGCTGGTTTGCCGCTGAGCGATCGCATTCGTCATGTGGAGGCGAAAAGCGATACCTTCCGCGAACTGCAACTCTTCCCGTTGAAAGGCACCGGGCGTTCCAACGGCCTGCTGTTTGAGGATGATGGCGAGTCGTGGGGTTATAAAGAGGGCAATGCGCTGTGGTTAAGCTGGGAGATGGTCTGCGACAGCGAAACCATAAACCTTGAGGTTACCGCAAGCGGCGATTACCGCCCGGCGTGGCAGACGCTGAATGTTACCTTGCCCGCCGGGGAAAAGCGCCGGTTAGTGATTAACGGCAAGCCGGCAACGGCGTGGTCATTCAGGTAAAAAAATGCCGGATGGCGGCTTACGCCTTATCCGGCCTACAAAAGCAGTAACGATCCCGTAGGCCGGATAAGCG